>CAZMHK010000041.1:0-21246 GCA_964566045.1 uncultured Flavobacterium sp. | reverse complement strand
AAAATTTTTAGATTTTGAACCTGGCATTCACTTTCCGCAATTGCAAATGCAAGCTGGTGAAACAGGAATTAATATGTTGCGTATTTACAACCCAATTAAAAACAGTTATGCGCACGATCCTCAAGGGGAATTTATCAAAAAATGGGTGCCTGAATTGCGCAATTTGCCAACCAATTTTGTACATGAACCAAATAAAATGACCTATTTGGATCAGAAATTTAATGATTTTGAAGTTGGTGTGCATTACCCAAAACCCATAGTCAATATGGAACGTACCCGAAAGTTTGCAAGTGACTTTTTGTGGAAAATGAAAAAAAATCCGCTTGTAAAGGAAGAAAGCAACCGAATCCTGCGCCTGCACACCATGGCCGATATTGGTGATTCAGATGCCTAATATATTTTAGAAACCATTTACGAATATAATAACCGTTGACCGTGACTACAAAAAGAGAATTAACCGACCTTGAAAAAGACAGAATCATAGAGATGGCCTGGGAAGACCGTACTACTTTTGATGCCATCTTAAGACAATTTGGACTTAAGGAACAAGAAGTGATTAACTTGATGCGTACCGAAATGAAACCATCTAGTTTCAGAATGTGGCGTGAGCGCGTACAAGGGCGCAAAACCAAACACGAAAAACTGCGCGAGTTCAGGGAAGGTCGCTTTAAATGCAGTATGCAAAGACAAATAAACAACAATAAGATTTCCAAACGATAAGCTCAATAGTAGCAACTTATTTAATAACTGATTGAACAAAACACATGAAAAACATCGTAATCATTGGTGGCAGTAAAGGAATTGGCAGCGCCATTTTGTTGCAACAACTAGAGTCAAATATAGTGTACAACATCAGCAGAAATGCACCTGAAATCACGCATCCCAACTTAAAACATTTTTCAGTAGATGTTTTGCAAGACGCACTTCCTGATTTGGAAGCTGTTGATACCTTAATTTATTGTCCGGGATCAATTAACTTGAAACCAATTGGCAGTTTGAGCATTGACGATTTCAGAAACGATTTCGAAATCAACGTGATTGGCGCTGTAAAAGCCATTCAAAAATACTTACCCCTTTTACGCAAAGGAACTAATCCATCTATTGTACTTTTTAGCACGGTAGCAGCAAAACTCGGAATGCCGTTTCACGCTAGTATCGCTACAGCAAAAGCTGGAATTGAAGGTTTAGTAAAATCACTAGGTGCTGAATTGGCATCGGTAATTCGCATCAATGCTATTGCCCCAACAATTACCGAAACTACACTTGCGGCAGGCATTTTGCGCAACGATCGCATGAAAGAAAACATGATCGAAAGACACCCAATGAAAGGATATTTAAAACCAACAGAAGTAGCCAACATGGCCAATTTCTTAATATCAGATCAAGCAAAATCTATTTCAGGACAAATTTTTGAAATGGATTACGGCATTGTCTCTTTTAAAATCTAATACAATAAATTACATATATAGAAAACCGAAACCCATGATCAAAGAAATGAAAAGTTACGAGAAAATCGAACAATACGACACCGAAATTACTTCAGCATTAGCGGACAACTATAAAACCATAATTGACAATTTAGGTGAAGATGTGACTCGTGAAGGACTTGAAAAAACACCAGAGCGCGTGGCCAAAGCCATGCAATATTTGACTCACGGGTACGGATTGGATCCTTTAGAAATACTTAAATCAGCTATGTTTACTGAGGATCACCAACAAATGATCGTTGTAAAAGATATTGAAGTGTACTCTATGTGCGAGCACCATATGTTACCGTTTTTTGGAAAAGCGCACGTGGCTTACATCCCAAACGGAAAAATTGTAGGTTTAAGTAAAATACCACGCGTTGTTGACGCATTTGCTCGCAGAATGCAAGTACAAGAGCGTTTAACTGACCAAATTAAAAACTGTATTCAAGACGCTTTAAATCCACTAGGTGTAGCCGTTGTAATTGAGGCACAGCACATGTGTATGCAAATGCGCGGAATTCAAAAACAAAATTCGGTTACTACAACCTCTTCGTTTACAGGTGCTTTTACAAAAGACAAAACAAGAAAAGAATTTATTAGCCTAGTTTCGAATAAATTAAGCTAACTTTATGTAGGTAATCCAACATTAATAATTGCCACGAAGGCGCAACAATACAAAGTCATACTCTCCTATTTTAGATTATCATCTTTGCCATTGTTGCGCCTTTTGGTTTAAAACAGAGGCGCTATGAAAATTCTACTAACAGGAGCTACGGGGTATATTGGCAAACGACTTTTGCCAATGTTAGTAAATAATGGGCATGATGTAGTGTGCTGCGTTCGGGACAAAAACCGATTTTACTGCCCTATCGATTTACAAGATAAAGTTCAAGTAGTTGAAGTAGATTTTCTTGATGAAGATTCATTAGTTGCCATCCCTAAAGATATTGATGCAGCGTATTACCTCATCCATTCGATGTCCGGATCAGCCTCTAATTTTGATGATTTAGAAAGCTTGTCTGCACATAATTTTGTCGAATATTTGAATACCACGCACGTAAAGCATGTTATTTATTTAAGCGGAATCGTAAATGACAGTGCACTCTCTAAACATTTATCGTCACGACTGCGTGTTGAAGAAATTTTAAGATCTGCGAATTTTGCAACCACTACCCTACGTGCCGGAATTATTGTAGGTTCAGGCAGTGCCTCCTTTGATATCATTCGGGATTTGGTGAATAAATTACCTATAATGATTACTCCAAAATGGCTCAACACCCGTTGCCAACCGATTGCGATTCCAGATGTTTTAGATTTTTTATACAAATCCCTATGCAATCCGTTGACGTACAATCAAAGTTTTGATATCGGCGGACCCGATGTACTTACCTATAAAGAAATGCTTTTGGGATTTGCCAAAGCCAAAAACCTAAAACGGTACATTTATACCGTTCCGGTGATGACTCCCAAATTATCATCGTATTGGTTGTATTTTGTAACCTCAACTTCGTACCGTTTGGCATCGGCATTAGTGAGCAGTATGAAAGTAGAAGTTGTGTGTCAGGATAATCGAATTAATGATTTATTGGGCGTGCAACCGATGACCTATCAACAAGGTTTGTCGCGCGCGTTGATAAAAGTAGACGAAGATCAGGTGGCTTCGAGTTGGAAAGATTCGTTGGTAAGCGGTCGCTTCAACCGTAATCTGTCGCCGTATTTAAAAGTCCCGAAGAAAGATTGCTATATCGACCGCCGCAAAATGGAGATTATTGATCGTGATTTCACCGTACGCCGTATTTGGTCAATTGGTGGAGAAACGGGTTGGTATTATGGCGATTGGCTCTGGGATTTACGCGGATTTATTGATAAACTATACGGAGGAGTAGGTTCTCGTCGCGGACGCACCAACCGACATGACATTCACGCAGGCGATGCCTTGGATTTTTGGCGAGTTTTATATGCTAACAAACAAGAAGGGAAATTGATTTTGTTTGCCGAAATGAAACTTCCCGGCGAAGCATGGCTCGAGTTTAAAATTATCAATAATACCTTGTACCAATCGGCTACGTTTAGACCGCGCGGCATTTGGGGCAAATTGTATTGGTATTCCGTTTTGCCTTTTCACGGATTCATCTTTAAGGGAATGCTGGAAAAATTAATTCGCTGATTCCAATTCCAGATAATTTCAAAGATAGTATGCAACAAAAAAGGCTCGAAACGAATTTCGAGCCTATATTTTTTACTATAAAAGTGATTGTGGTCTATTTCAAAATTCCAGCTTTGTAAGTTGCGATAGCGCGATCGCGGGCCATGGCGTGCTCCACCATTGGTTTTCCGTAACTTACATTGAATTCTTTAATCCAAGTGCGGATATAAGCTCCTTTCTCATCGAATTTTTTCTGCTGAATATCCGGATTAAAAACTCTGAAATAAGGCGCTGCATCGCAACCTGTTCCTGCTGCCCATTGCCAATTGCCTACATTGGCTGACATGTCATAATCTAATAGTTTTTGAGCAAAATAGGCTTCGCCCCATTGCCATTCAATCAACAAATGCTTGCATAAAAAACTCGCCACTACCATACGCACACGGTTTTGCATGTAACCCGTTTCGTTAAGCTGACGCATGCCTGCATCAACCATAGGATAGCCTGTTTTTCCTTCGCACCAACGTTTAAAATCGTCTTCATTGTTGCGCCATTGAATGCCGTCATAAGCCGACTTGAAATTTTTATTAGCCACTTTCGGAAAGCTGAATAAAATTTGCATGAAGAATTCCCGCCAAATTAACTCACTTAAAAATACATCATTTTTGTGAAAAGCCCAATTTACTAATTTGCGTACGCTTACTGTTCCGAAACGCAGATGCGGCGATAAGTACGAAGTTTTGTCCATGGCTGGAAAATCGCGCGTGTCGTGGTAATTGGCTATAAACTTTAAATTATGCGGTTTTACTTTTATTGGACTTGGTTCAAAACCAATTGCGGAAAGCGTTAAAATTTCTCCGTTATGTTGGTACAACTTACTAAAATGTGCGGCAGTATCCCACTCTTGAACAGGCGCCAATGTTTTGTACTTTTCTAACCATTTGTTTTTAAATGGCGTGTACACTGTGTACGGCAAACCATCCGCTTTTACGATTTCCTTTTCCTCAAAAATAACTTGGTCTTTGAATGGAGAAACGCTTACTCCACGCTCTTTCAGCAAAGTTGTAATTTGTGCGTCGCGTTGCAGTGCATAAGGTTCGTAATCTTTGTTATAAAAAACCTCTTTGACATCGAACTCATCCAATAGCGATTCCCAAACACTATTGATTGCTCCGTGGCAAACGCGCAAACCACTGGAATGTTTTTGCAATTGGACATGCATTTGCTGCAGATTTTCATGAATGAAACCTACTCGAGCATCGTTTTTTGGGAGTTTACTCAAAATAGCCTCGTCAAAAATAAAAATAGGAAGCACCGGATAATCTGATTGTAAGGCTTGATACAAACCTACATTATCTTCAAGGCGTAAATCACGACGAAACCAAAAAATAGAAACAGCTGCTTTGCTCATTACTTCGAATTAAAAAGTTCATCTACTTTCTGAACGCGGTATTCAAAGATGGATTTCAATTTGTTTTTTACCACCAAAGTGTTCATGATACGACCAATAAAACCAAGCGGCAAACCGTAATGAACCACATCAGTCATTTTGGTTCCGGTAGCGGTGGCTTCAAAAAAATGTTTGTGATGCCAAAAACTGTAGGGACCAAATTTTTGCTCATCGATGAAATAACTGTTCTCTTTCACGGCAGTAATCAAAGTCATCCAAGAAAGTGTAACTCCAAAAAGTGGTGTTACTTTGTATTGAATAATTTGTCCGGGATACATTGATTTTTGATCAAAATCAGTGATTTGGAATCCCATGTCTTGAGGTGTTATTTTTTGGAGGTTTTTAGGATTTGAAAAAAAAGCCCAACATTCCTCTACCGTTGCATTAATGTGTTGCACGGTTTCTTGTTTGTATATTTTCATGGTATTTTATTTAGGATATTTAGCAGCGGTCCGCGTGAGGGACAGCAGTGGAGCTCTTTTTTAGAGCCCTTTTTTGGGCGATAAAAAAAGCGGGAACGGATTGCCCGACCCCGCTGTAACGCTAGTGAAAGCGGGGTCACGCCCCAAAAAACTTTACATTTTATAGTATTTGAATGGTACGAAAAGCATTCCGAAACATTCGCCATCCTCTTTACCAAGGTGTTTGTGGTGTACTTTGTGTGCCTTACGAAGACCAATTAAGTACTTGTTGTTGGTGTGTTTGAACCATTTGAAACGTTGGTGAATTAACACATCATGAATCAAGAAATAACACAATCCATAAAACATAATTCCAAGGCCGATAAAGAATTTGTAATTCAAGCTACCCTCTACTCCGTAATAAAATAAGGCGATGCTTGGCGCTGCAAAAATGACAAAAAAGATGTCGTTGCGTTCAAAGATATTGGCATATTTAGGTTGGTGATGATCGGCGTGGAAATACCACATAGATCCGTGCATCACGTATTTGTGTGTACACCAAGTTATGCCTTCCATGGTTAAAAAAGTACCCAAAAAAATCAAAAAAAAGATCATTTTATTATAGATTTAAGTGAAAATTAAAGGAATGAATTAAACTAATTTTAGCTTGAACGAAACAAAAGATTTGGCAAGAAGGCCTGCTTTCGTGTAATTAGAAACGCGAATACGGGCGCTTCCTATTTCGTGACAAGGTGTGTTCTCTAATTTTTTGAGTAGTTTGCGGTAGTACACATAGGCTGTGTATACACCAAACTTTGCTTCCATAGGTAGTTTTACAATACCTTCGTAGGCTACTCTAAAATCTTCTTCGATTTCGTTGATGATGGCTGTTTTAGCCTTTTCATCGAATGAATTCAAGTCGACACCCGGGAAATAGTTGCGGTTGAGTACTAAATTATCATCTTTCAAATCGCGTAAAAAGTTTACTTTTTGAAAAGCTGATCCCAAACGCATGGCTTCGTCTTTGAGTTGTTCGTAACGTGAATTGTCGCCCGCTACAAAAACTTTAAGACACATAAGTCCAACCACATCAGCCGAGCCATAAATATAGGCATCGTACTCTTCTTTGCTGTGATAATCGGATTTTATGAGATCTAACTTCATGCTGCGCAAGAAGGCCTGAATTAAATCGTCACCAATATTGTACTCTTTCACCGTTTGCTGGAACGAGTTCAAAATCGGGTTCAAACTAATTCCACGATCGTAGGCTTTGTAATACTCGTCTTCAAATTCGGTGATGAGAGTTTCTTTGTCGAAACCGTGAAAAGTGTCGACAATTTCGTCAGCAAAACGCACAAAACCGTAAATGCTGTAAATTGCCTCGCGAATTGTTGGGGACAACATATACACCGCGAGTGAGAAAGATGTACTATAATTTTTAGTAACTAACTTACTGCATTTAAAAGAGACATCGTCAAATAATTGCTTCATATTATTGTTCTGAAAATTGCTTATTAATTAATTCCGACACTAATTTTCCAGAAATCAGTGCAGGTGGTACTCCAGGTCCAGGAACGGTTAATTGTCCCGTGAAATATAAATTCTTTACTTTTTTGCTCTTTAGTTTTGGTCTTAAAAATGCGGTTTGCAATAAGGTATTGGCCATACCGTAAGCGTTACCCTTGTACGAGTTGTACTCGGACACAAAATCATTTTTACAAAAAGATTCTTTAAATATAATATTATTTTTGACACTTTGCTGTGTTAAAGTTTCGAAACGGCTGATAATTTTTTCGAAGTACTCTTCACGCAATGCCTCGGTATCATTGATTCCGGGCGCTAATGGCACGAGGAAAAACCCAGATTCCATTCCTTCAGGTGCCGCAGTTGCATCAGTAACCGATGGAAAGTTGGCATAGAAAAGCGGTTCTTTTGGCCATTGCGGCTCATCATAAATGTCTTTGGCGTGTTGGTAAAAATCAACATCAAAAAACAAAGCATGATGCGAAATGTTATCTAACTTTTTGTCAAAACCAACATAAAACAACAAGGACGAAGGCGCAAACACGCGCGAGTCCCAATATTTCTCAGAATAAGCGCGGTGCTCTTGATCGAGTAAAGTTTCGGTATGATGGTAATCGGCACCACTCAAAATCAAATCAGAAGCGATTATCTTTCCGTTTACTTGAATGGCTACAGCTGTTTTATTTTCGACAATTATTTTTTCAATGTTTGCATTGGTTACAAATTGAACACCAAGTTCAATTGCCAAGTTTTCCATGGCACGCACCACATCGTGCATACCTGTTTTTGGATGCCAAGTTCCTAAACCAAAATCGGCATAGTTCATAAAGCTGTAAAACGAAGGCGTGTCCGAAGGTTTTGCTCCAAGGAATAAAACAGGAAATTCTAAAATTTGAATCAAACGTTCGTTCTTGAATTTCTTGCGTACATCTTTACTGATGTTAGAGAAAAACTCCCCTACTTTTAACGCCGTTTCAACAGTAATTAACTCAAGCGGTGATACACCTGGGCGATACACCAAATCCTTGATAGCAATATCATAATTGCTTTTGGCATGATCCATAAAAGCTTGCAACTTAGCTCCGCTTCCTTTTTCGATGGCCTCAAAAGCCGATACAATTTCTGGAAGATTATCTGCAATGGCTATAAAATCATCAATTCCGTAATACACGCGGTAGGCTGGCGATAGTTTTACTAGCTCATAATAATCGGTAGTTTTTTTGCCAAAATCAGCAAAAAAGCGCTCAAAAACATCCGGCATCCAGTACCAACTTGGTCCCATATCAAAGGTAAAACCTTCGCGTACTAAGCGACGTGCACGACCGCCAACAGCACTATTTTTTTCATAAACGGTAACTTGATGACCGCTCTTAGCTAAATAAGCCGAAGCCGCTAAAGCAGAGAAACCCGATCCAATAATGGTAATATTTTTTTCTTTCTTCATTTGTTTAGCAAATATACAAAATCTTTAAACAATTATTTTTAAATCCAATCAACTAATTCTGTGATAGAATTAAAAATCGTGATGCGCTCGGCCAGTTTTTCTCTATCGATGTGTTCCACCATTCGACCTATAAGCCAAAGCTCAGTTGTATCATCTAAAAGTTGATCAGACATTTGCTGTACGTACTCGTCGAGGATACCTTTTTCCGGTTGCACCGTCATGTAAGAAACATATACGATTGAATCAAAATGTTTTTTAAGATCTCGTAGGTTTTCTATCGGCATGCTTTCGCCAAGATAGATGGTTTTGTATCCGTGTAAAAGTACTTCGTAATTTAAATACATCAATCCCAATTCATGAATTTCATTCAATGGCAATGACAATACAAAAACTTTATCCGTCT
Source organism: uncultured Flavobacterium sp. (assembly GCA_964566045.1). Taxonomy (GTDB): domain Bacteria; phylum Bacteroidota; class Bacteroidia; order Flavobacteriales; family Flavobacteriaceae; genus Flavobacterium. The sequence goes on along the minus strand of CAZMHK010000041.1, from coordinate 12,409 downwards.
TGGTTTGTTTTAAAATTTGCAATTTCTCAGTATTGATGAGCAATTTTTGTTTGATCAGATAACTGATAAAGTGCTCGTGCGCTGGGGTAATGGTATCGGATTGCCACAACAATCCCAACTCGTTCATTAACGGAATGAATACTTGATGGAAAATTTCTTTAAACGACTTTTCGGCGATTAACCAATTGTAGGTATTAAAAAAAAGTTCCTGATCAAAGTTCATCATAGCCATTTTGAACTCACTTATGGCGTGACTTTTGGCTGTTTTATTTGATATAATTTCGCGAACCAAAGACGGGATTTTCTCCTGTGGATAGGTCGCGATTTTAGATATTTTATAACCGTAATCGTGTAGTAATGTGATATTTAACAGCTTTTGCAAACTCTGCAAATCATACAAACGAATGTTAGTATCGGTACGCATGGGCTGCAGAATATCATAGCGTTTTTCCCAAATTCGTATCGTATGCGCTTTGATTCCTGAAAGGTTTTCAAGATCCTTGATACTGAATACATTTTTTACATTGTTCATCGTTTCTGAAAATTTATTGAACAAATGTAAAATAAATTTAGATATAAAACGACCTAAACCGTTGTAAAAACGCTATTTTTCTTTAAAATCGACTTTTTGATAATTGTTTAACAAATCTAAGTGTAAGATTGTCTTGGAGTTCGATTCATTTCGGGTGTACATCGAATCGAATTTAGCGCCATAAATTACTTCATCAAAAGTGTATGACGTTCGCGTAGCCACTGTATTGCTAAACATATCGTCAAAAGCGCTCAGGTGTACAATAAATTCGCCGTTTACTGCAGTAAAATCCTCGGCTGAAAGACCATACAACGGACTTTCAGGAGTTATCGGGTGTACGAGTGTCCAACTCAAACTAAGTACATTGATGCGATCGAGTTCTAAATCTAGAGCAAAAAAGCGATTGGTCATAGCACCATTTACATCGTCACTCCTGCGCATCGTAATTTTTGCAAAAGCATCCGTCAAGTCGGTATTTTTAAAAGGAGTCAATCGCAGCATCAAAGCCGTTCCCCCGCGGTAAGGTGCAATCAGGGCATTATCTGAAAATTTGATGAAAGCAGTGGGTTTGCTAAAACGCCCAAAAAACAATCCGGTAGCAATGGCAAAACTGAGTAAACCTATTAATGCCTCGGCGGCAGAAAGCGCGCTAGCTAAAAAACCAACTGGACTTATATGCCCGTAGCCCACAGTTGTAAAGGTTTGGGCACTAAAAAAGTAAGCCTGCCCAAACTTACCCAATTCGGTACCCGAAGGATCAATACCGTCTAAATGTTCGATACCGATCGAAAAATACAAAAGCGCAAAAATGAAATTCATTCCTATGTAAAACAGCAACAGTGTCAACAAAAAACGCCACTGCGGCATGGCAATCATGGTATGGTACCAACTAATACGACGCAGTAAAAACATGCCTCGTTTTTCTACATTGGCGCTGCCGTCTTTATTGATAAATCGGCCGCCGTAGTTGCTGGCATTGGTTCCAAAACCTGTATTTTCTTGCGATTTCCCTACTGTGCTCATTTGTGCTTGGATTTAAGTTTCAAAAATAAAACTATTATGGCAACGTAGCACTATTTCTTCGAGGAAGATGATTGTTTGGATTGAAAGCGTTCTCGATACCCAAATTTGTCATTCCGACGAAGGGGGAATCTTAACAAGTTGCTCACTAAAAGGGGATGCTTCGTACCTCAGCATGACAAAATAAACGCATAAAAAACAATCGCATAGACAAACGCTATCATCCAAGTTTGTCATTCTGACGAAGGAGAAATCCAAACCAATTGCTCACTACAGGAGATGCTTCGTACCTCAGCATGACAAAAGAAAAGCATAAGAAACAATCGCGTAGACAAACCCTAAACATCTAAATTTGTCATTCCACCGAAGGAGGAATCCAAACTAATTGCTCACCAAAAGGGGATGCTTCGTACCTCAGCATGACAAAATAAACACATAAAAACAATCGAATAGACAAACGCTACATACCAAAATTTGTCATTCCACCGAAGGAGGCATCCAAACCAATTGCTCACTAAAAGGAGATGCTTCGTACCTCAGAATGACAAAATAAACACATAAAAACAATCGAATAGACAAACGCTATCATCCAAATTTGTCATTCCGACGAAGGAGGAATCCAAACAAGTGGCTCACTGAAAAGAGATGCTTCGTTAGTCAGCATGACAAAAGAAACGCAAAGGAAACAATCGAATATACAAACCCTAAACATCTAAATTTGTCATTCCGACGAAGGAGGAATCCAAACCAATTGCTCAATAAAAGGAGATGCTTCGTTAGTCAGCATGACAAAAGAAACGCAGAGGAAACAATCGAATATACAAACCCTAAACATCTAAATTTGTCATTCCGACGAAGGAGGAATCCAAACCAATTGCTCAATAAAAGGAGATGTTTCGTTCCTAAGCGTGACAAAATACGGGCAAAAAAAATAGTAAAGCGCAACAGTAAAGAAGTCTCGAAACTATTACATATCTTAGTACCAACTAATTCAAAAAAACATGACCAAAATAACCAAAGAAGACATCAGCCAAGAGGTTTTTGACCTTTATGATGATTACGCACACAACAAAATTGACCGTCGCGCCTTTGTTGAAAAACTATCCCTATTTGCGGTGGGCACCTTGACCCTACCCTCGTTACTGAGTTTTATGTCACCCAATTATGTTGACACTTTACTAGTTTCACCCAACGATCCGCGACTGAAAACGGGTTTCATCACCTACGATTCGCCCAAAGGTGGTGGCGCTATCAAAGGTTTGTTATCGCAACCTGTGGCTAGCAAAAAGAAACTTCCGGGAATTATTGTCGTTCACGAAAACCGCGGTCTCAATCCTTATATTGAAGATGTGGGGCGCCGAGCTGCGCTGGATGGTTTTATCACTCTAGCGCCAGATGCCTTGTCGCCATTGGGTGGTTATCCCGGTAACGATGATGCGGGTCGCGAATTACAAAAAAAACGTACTCGCGATGAAATGCTCGAAGATTTTATTGCAGCCTACAACTACCTAAAAAATCACAAGGACTGTAACGGACACATAGGCGTAGTTGGTTTTTGTTTTGGAGGTTGGATTGCCAATATGATGGCGGTAAAAATTCCAACTTTGCAAGCTGCTGTACCGTATTATGGTGGTCAACCAACCGCTGCCGAAGCTGAACTAATTAAAACTCCTATTCTGGCCCAATACGCGAGCTTAGACACGCGTGTTAACGAGGGCTGGCCTGCCTACGAAGCTATTTTACAAAAAAACAAGGTACCGCATACAGCACATTTTTACGAGGGTGTGAACCATGGTTTTCACAACAACACCACACCGCGTTACGATGAAAAAGCCGCTACCCTATCCTGGGAACGCACGATCGCTTTCTTTAAACAAGAGCTCAAAAAGAAATAAGGTATTGCAAAATAGTAAGAAAGTGGAAATGAATGTTTCCACTTTTTTTATGTTAAACTAGTTTGTTGTAGTTTTTAACTTGATTTGCAATTCGCGATTCGCAAATTGCAAATTATTTACTATATTGCAAAAAAATATAGTGCTATGAAAAAACATAACGGCATGCGACCCCACGATGTGGTAATATTATTAAAAATAATAGCTATTGAAAACGAAAATTGGATGATGAAAGACATCGCAAACCAATTACACATAAGCCCGAGTGAAGTAAGCGAATCAATAAATAGAAGTGTTTGGGCAGGTTTAATGACTAATGACAAAAAAAGAGTCTTCAAATCAGCTTTATTGGACTTTATCACTCACGGGCTAAAATATGTATATCCACAAAAAACCGGGGCAATGACTAGAGGAATAAAAACAGCACACAGCGCTCCTCCTCTATCTTTTGAAATACAGAGTGAACAAAACTATGTCTGGCCTTCTGCTGAGGGAGATTCCCGAGGTTTTGCCATTGAACCTCTACACCCTAACGTACCTAAAGCAATTTTAGAAGATGCTAAACTGTATGAATTATTAGCATTACTCGATGCGGTCAGAATTGGCAGTACAAGAGAACAAAATTTAGCCATACAGGAACTTAAAAATAGAATCCAATAAAATTCTAAGATAATGCTATGAAAAACAAGCAAATAAATACGATTATTATCGAAAGAGTAGCAAATGCTTTAGGCGATCTAAATAAAAAGGTGATTTATGTTGGAGGAGCCACCGTTGGTCTCTACATCAATGACCCTGCAGCAGATGATGTAAGGCCTACAAAAGATGTTGACATTAGCATCAAAGTCGCTTCTTTTGTAGAATTAGAAGACATAAGAGAACAACTATCAGAAAGAGGATTTCAGCAATCAGCAGATTTGGATGTTATTTGTCGATTCAAATTAGATGACATCTTGGTAGATGTAATGGCAACTAAACCTATTGCTTGGGCTACCGCAAACCCTTGGTTTGAAAAAGGTTTTCAAAGATTAGAGAAGGTTAAAATAAACGATATCACAATACAAATTATGCCATTAACTTTCTTTTTAGCGAGTAAATTTGTGGCCTTTCACGACCGTGGTGGTAGCGACCCTAGGTTTAGCCATGATTTAGAAGACATTATCTATATTATGGATAATCGAACCGATTGGCATCACTTACTTATTAACGAAGAGGACACAGCCGTAAAAGAATACTTGGTTAAGGAACTTAAAATGATTTTGACATCCAATAAAACACAAGAAGCAATACTAGGAAACTTATACTACGAAACACAAGACAAACGATTCGCAATGATTATGGATAAAATCAAGGCGATTGTAAACGTTTAAATTGGCCACATTCCTCAAGATAAAACCATTGGGCACATGCTACAAATTGAATTCTATTACAAAATAATCTCGTAACCCTACCTTATCACTTACTAGTAGCATTTCAAAAAGTAACAAAAGCATAATAAATCATGGTTTTCACAACAACACCACACCGCGTTACGATGAAAAAGCCGCTACCCTATCCTGGGAACGCACCATTGCTTTTTTTAAACAAGAGCTCAAAAAAAAATAAGCGCACTGCAAAATGTTAAGAAAGTGGAAATGAAAGTTTCCACTTTTTTTATGTTAAATTTCCTAATTTGTGGTTTTCCGTATAGTTTTAAAGATTGGATTTTGTAATATTGGGGTGGGAAAATTTGCACCTGTATTACATATTGCATGGGCTTTGAAAGGTCCATTTTTTTTATACTTTTAAAAGATCTTTATCTTTAAAATAAATTATCTAGGATGTATGTAAGAAACATTTTTATCCAAAAGTAATCTAGACAGAAAAACAAAAATTTAATACCCACTTAAAAAACAGTACAATTAAATGCGATTAAAGCTTTTAATTAAATTTGACTATGAAAAAAATTGAGGTAGTAGCTGCAATTATATATTTTAAAGATAAAATTTTATGTGTTCAAAGGCCACATAGTAAGCTTGCTTATATATCTGAAAAATTTGAATTTCCAGGAGGAAAAATTGAAAATGGTGAGACGAGAATTGATGCTCTTAAACGAGAACTTTCTGAGGAGTTAAACATCTTGCCAGAAATCAAGTCCCTATTTCTGACCGTTAATCATCAATACCCAGATTTTGAGTTAATAATGCATAGTTATATTTGCCATGTTGAAACAGAAAATATTACACTTAATGAGCATATTTCGAAAGAATGGCTTACTCTTACTGAATTAAAAAAACTTGATTGGGCAGCAGCAGATATTCCGATAGTTGATAAATTAATATTGAATGGATAATATAACTGAAATTTTTAATTCAAGTTTACAAACAGGCTACGTAGATAAAAATATTTTATCGAATATAGCTTATCAACCCGAGTTACTTGTAAATCAAAAAAATCCACCAAAAAAAGTTCTATCGACGTTACTTCATGAACTCGAAAATTGTAATGAGTTTTATATTTCTGTAGCTTTTGTTACTACCAGCGGTGTTGCTACGATAATTAACAAACTTAAAGATTTAGAGAACCGTAAAATAAAAGGGGAAATTTTAGTTTCTCAATATTTGAACTTCACTCAACCTGAAGCATTAAAAAGGTTATGTCAATTCAAAAATATAAATTTAAGAATTGCTACAAAAGGTAATGCACACGCTAAAGGATATATTTTTAAGAATAAAGAACATTACAATCTAATTATTGGAAGTAGTAACTTAACTGATAGTGCATTATCCACTAATAAAGAATGGAACATCAAAGTTTCAGCATTAGATGAAAGTGGTATTGTTGAAAAAGTACTGAATGAATTTCATTCTGATTTTAAAAAAGCTACGCCCGTTACGACTGAATATATTTTGGATTACGAAGAAATCTATAAAAAACAGTTTCTTCTTAAAGAACATAGTAATTTAGAAAATTTAATAGATTCTCAAATTATAGTAACTCCAAATGCAATGCAAATAGAAGCATTGAGGAATTTAAATAGTTTACGGGAAGCTAATAAAAATAAAGCATTAATTATTTCTGCAACCGGTACGGGAAAAACTTATTTATCGGCTTTTGATGCAAAAGCTTTTAATCCCAAAAAATTATTGTTTGTGGTTCATAGATTAACCATTGCTAAAGATTCATTAAAAACTTTTCGAAGAGTTTTTGGAAACAATAAAACAATGGGGTTGTTTTCAGGTGAAAAAAGAGAATTAGAATGTGATTTTGTATTTTCAACAATTCAAACAATTTCAAAATCCAGTCACTTACAAAACTTTTCAAAAAAACATTTTGATTATATTATAATTGATGAAACTCATAGATCCGGAGCAGATTCTTATTTACGATTAATTGATTATTTTGAACCTAGATTTCTTCTAGGAATGACTGCAACTCCTGAAAGAACAGATGGAACTGACATATTCCAATTATTTGATCATAATATTGCTTATGAGATAAGATTGAATAGAGCAATGGAGGAAGATATGCTAAGCCCATTTCACTATTATGGAGTGACAGATTTATTGATAGATAACAATGAGTTTGATAATAAGGCTGATTTTAATTTACTTGTTTCTGACGAAAGAGTTAATCGAATAATTGAACAAGCAAAATTCTATGGAAGTGATAATGGAATCACTCGAGGTCTAATTTTTTGTTCAAGAAAAAATGAAGCAATAGAACTTTCAAGGTTATTAAACACAAAAGGATATAGCACTGTTGCCTTAACAGGTGATAGTTCTGAAGAAGAGAGAGCAAAATCAATTGAGAAGTTAGAGTCGGATAATTTAAGTGAGAAACTTGATTATATACTTACTGTTGATATCTTTAATGAAGGTATTGACATTCCAAAAATCAATCAAGTAATTATGCTTAGGCCAACAGAGTCAGCAATCATTTTTATTCAACAGTTAGGACGTGGTTTAAGAAAAGTTGATGGAAAAAGTTATGTAACGGTGATAGATTTTATTGGAAATTATGAAAACAATTATTTAATTCCTGTTGCTTTGTATGGTGACACGTCCTACAATAAAGACTCTTTAAGAAAGTTAATAAATGAAGGTAGTAGAATGATTCCAGGTTCGTCAACTATTAATTTTGATGAAATCACCAAAGAACGAATATTTCAATCTATCGATTCTGCTAACATGCAGTTATTGTCTGATTTGAGAAAGGATTATAATCTTTTGAAATTCAAGTTAGGTAGAATTCCAATGATGATGGATTTTATAGAACATGGCTCTAGAGATCCTTATTTATATGTAAATTATGCAAATTCATATTACAATTTCGTAGTTAAAGTTGAAAAAGACAATAAATTAAATTTATCAAAGGAAATGATTAAACTTTTGGAGTTGTTTTCAATTGAAATAAACAACACTAAAAGGGTTGAAGAAAGCTTGATTATTAAGTTATTATTTAGATTTAGTGTGCTTTCCATAAAAGATTTAAAAGAAACTGTTTTAAATAAATATCAATATATAGTTTCTGATGAAACAATTAAGTCTTGTGTTTCGAATTTAAATTTTAAGTTTAATAGAGAAAAAAAAGATGGCAAAATGGTTGCGCAACAGGAGCTTTATAATTTAGACATTTTAAAATTAGAAAATGGAATTCTGAAGTTTTCAGATATCTTTTTGTCATATTTAAAAAATAACATCTTTAAAAATTATCTTCTTGATTCTACGGAATATTCCATATCTGAATTTGACAAGCTATTTAAAAAAAATGATTGGCAAAATGGATTTGTCCTCTACAGAAAATACTCTCGTAAAGATGTATTTAAAATTTTAAATGTCTCAGAAAATCCTATTGCTCAAAATGTAGGAGGATATTTAGTAAGTCCAGACAATTCACATTGTCCTATTTTTGTGAACTATCACAAAGAAGATGACATTTCTGAATCGACTAAATATGAAGATGAGTTTGTAAATAATAAAGAATTTAATTGGATGTCAAAATCCAATAGAAAAATAGAAAGCAATGATGTGCAATCCATTTTAGGTAAAAAAGGACCAATTAGACTCCCACTTTTTATCAAAAAAAAAAATGATGAAGGAATGGACTTCTATTATATGGGAGAGGTAAAACCTAAATTGAACTTGGTTCAACAAGCGACCATGCTCAATAATAGTGGTAAACATATTTCGGTTGTAAAAATTAGATTTAATTTAGTAAATCCAGTTTCCGCATCCATGTACAATTATTTAGAACAAAAAGGAACAGTAAAAGGAAATGAATTAAAAAAGAGCAATATTGATATTCGAACTCAAGGAAACATAGATTTAAGACCAATATTAATAAATCCTATTCCACTTTACGATTTTTACGCTGCTGCAGGTTCGTTTAGTGAAATTCAGTCTGAAAAAGATTTTACTTTAATTGAAGGCCCAAAGAGTATAAATCCTAAGGATGGTTATTTTGCATGTAGGATTATTGGTGAATCAATGAATAGAGTAATTCCTAACGGTTCAATTTGTTTATTTAAACCCTACAATGGCGGCAGTAGAAACGGAAAAATTCTTTTGATTGAAAATTTCGACATTCAAGATTCCGACTTCAATTCCGCATTTACAATCAAAACATATTTTAGCGAAAAACAAGTAACAGAAGAACTTTGGCAACACACCTCGATAACTTTAAGACCTAATTCTTATGACAAAAAATACAAAAATATTCAGATAACTGAAGAAAATGGATCTTCAATGAAAATTATTGGTGAATTTGTACAAGTACTTTCATAAAGTCATCAAATTACAAAATGATCAGTTGATCTTATGTTTTTTCAATTCAACAAAAAAGCCCCAAACGGGGCTTTTTCTATACAACGATGTTAGGTTTTATTTACTTAAGTACATTTTTCTACGAGAGTACAATTCGTAGAACTGATCGTCTTTTAGGTCATCAATAAACAAGATGCTTTCACCAGTTGATTTCATTTCAGGCCCTAAGGCTTTGTTTACATTATGAAACTTACTGAACGAGAACACTGGCTGCTTGATGGCAAATCCTTTTAATTGTGGGTTAAAGTCGAAATCAGTAACTTTAGTGTGACCTAGCATTACTTTGGTAGCGTAGTTTACATACGGTTCGCCGTAAGCTTTGGCAATAAACGGCACCGTACGTGACGCACGCGGGTTGGCCTCAATAATGTACACGGTATCGTTCTTGATAGCAAATTGAATGTTAATCAAACCAACTGTTTTGAGTGCCAAGGCAATTTTTTTGGTGTGGTCTTTTATTTGTTGCATCACAAACTCACCCAAGTTAAATGGTGGCAAAGTCGCGTTACTATCGCCGGAGTGCACGCCACAAGGCTCAATGTGCTCCATGATCCCGATGATGTAAACGTTTTCGCCATCGCAAATTGCATCGGCTTCGGCTTCGATAGCACCATCCAAATAGTGGTCTAAAAGCAATTTATTACCCGGAATGGTTTTTAATAAATTGATTACGTGCTCCTCTAACTCTTGTTTGTTGATTACAATTTTCATTCCCTGACCACCCAACACATACGAAGGACGAATTAACAATGGGAAATCCAATTGATCAGCTAAGGCAGCCGCTTCATCAGCTGTTTCGGCAATACCAAACTGCGGGAAAGGAATTTCTAATTCAGTCAACAAATCAGAAAAACGACCGCGATCTTCGGCTAAATCAAGTGCATCAAAACTTGTTCCTATGATTTTGATTCCGTATTTAGATAACTTTTCAGCCAGTTTCAAAGCGGTTTGTCCGCCTAATTGCACGATAACACCTTCTGGTTTTTCGTGTTGGATGATGTCGTAAATATGTTCCCAAAATACTGGTTCAAAGTACAATTTATCGGCAGTATCAAAGTCAGTCGAAACTGTTTCAGGATTACAATTGATCATGATTGTCTCGTAGCCACATTCTTTGGCTGCCAAAACTCCGTGCACGCAAGAGTAATCAAATTCTATTCCTTGACCAATTCTATTTGGCCCAGAGCCCAACACAATGATTTTCTTTTTATCGGTAACAATACTTTCGTTGTCAACGTAGCGCGTACCATCTGCTTTTTCAATTTCAGCTTCAAAAGTAGAATAGTAATAAGGTGTTTTTGCTTTAAATTCGGCCGCACAAGTATCAACCAATTTAAACACACGGTTGATGTTTTGTTCGGTGCGTAGGCTGTGTACTTCGCTTTCTAAGCAACCCATCATGTGCGCAATTTGTCTGTCGGCAAAGCCTTTTTGTTTAGCTTCAAGCAACAACTCTCTTGGTAAAGTAGCGATGGTGTATTTGGCAATTTCTTTCTCGAGTGTAAACAATTCCTCGTATTGTTTCAAGAACCACATGTCAATTTTAGTGATCTCGTGAATTCTACTCAACGGAATTCCAAGCGCAATGGCATCATAAATAACAAACACACGATCCCAGCTGGCATAGGTTAATTTCTCTATAATTTGTTCGTAATTGGTGTAGCCTTTTCCGTCAGCACCCAATCCGTTTCTTTTTATTTCCAATGATTGTGTAGCTTTGTGCAAGGCCTCTTGAAACGAGCGCCCAATTCCCATAACCTCACCTACCGATTTCATCTGAAGCCCCAAAGTTCTATCAGCTCCTTCAAATTTATCAAAGTTCCAACGCGGAATTTTAACAATCACATAATCCAAAGTCGGTTCGAACAAAGCCGAAGTTGACTTAGTAATTTGATTTTGTAACTCATCTAAATTGTAACCCAAAGCTAATTTTGAAGCAATTTTTGCAATTGGATAACCTGTAGCTTTTGATGCTAATGCTGAAGAGCGCGATACACGAGGATTGATTTCGATGGCTACAATATCTTCTTTTTCATCTGGCGAAACGGCAAACTGCACGTTACAACCTCCGGCGAAGTTACCAATAGAACGCATCATCAAAATGGCGTAATCACGCATTTTTTGGAAAGTCGTATCCGATAAAGTCATTGCTGGCGCTACCGTAATCGAATCTCCTGTGTGAATCCCCATTGGGTCCATATTTTCGATAGAACAAATAATAACTACGTTGTCATTTTTGTCTCTCAGTAATTCTAATTCGTACTCTTTCCAACCCATCAAAGCTTTATCAATAAGCACCTCATGAATTGGCGACGCCTCTAAACCGCGCGTTAAAAGTTCGTCAAAATCTTCTTTTTTGTACACAATTGCAGCTCCTGTTCCTCCTAAAGTAAACGAAGGACGAATTACTAACGGAAAACCAAATTCTTGCGCAATCTCTTTACCACGTAGGTACGAGGTACAAATTTCGGCTGGGGCAGTTGGTACATTTATTTTTTTAAGCAATGCTTTAAATTGATCTCTGTCCTCGGTAATATTGATGGCATTAACGTCAACACCAATTAATTTCACATCAAAATCTTTCCAAATTCCTTTCTCCTCAGCTTCTAAACACAAGTTCAAAGCGGTTTGTCCGCCCATAGTTGGTAAAACAGCATCAATTTGCGGATGCGCTTTAAGGATTTCGATAATCGATTTGGTAGTAAGCGGTTTTAGGTAAATATGATCGGCCATAGAAGGATCGGTCATAATGGTAGCCGGATTGGAGTTGATCAAGATTACCTCGATTCCTTCCTCACGAATAGAGCGTGCTGATTGCGAACCTGCGTAATCAAATTCGCAGGCTTGACCAATTACAATAGGACCTGAACCTATTATTAAAACCGATTTTATTGATGTGTCTTTAGGCATGTTGTAGTGTGTTGTGTAGTTATGTGTAAATGTAAAGGTACTGAAAGGAAGACTTTTGGGTCGATTTGCAGTGATTTTTTTACCGAAAAGGTATAAAAAAAGGCGATACTAAAAAAAGTAACGCCTTAAATATGTTTATTCAAACATTATTTTTTGTGTCTAGGTTCGCTAGAAACAGTTAATTTGTGTCTTCCTTTAGCTCTTCTACGAGCAAGCACCTTTCTTCCATTCGCAGAAGCCATTCTGTCCAT
>CAZMHK010000040.1:0-21655 GCA_964566045.1 uncultured Flavobacterium sp. | reverse complement strand
TTTATAATAACACTAATTAAAACAAACCAATTTAAATAACATGAGTGAATCAGTAGCAAAAACAGGACATCCAAAAGGACTTTGGGTATTATTTGGAACCGAAATGTGGGAACGATTCAATTTTTATGGCATGCGTGCTATTTTGACTTTGTTCATGGTTAACGCCTTAATGCTTGGTGAATCAAATGCATCAATTATCTACGGTGGTTTCTTAGCTCTTTGTTATTTAACGCCTCTTTTAGGTGGCTTTATTTCTGATAAATATCTTGGAAATAGAAGTTGCATTATGTTGGGTGGAACTTTAATGGCCATCGGTCAGTTTTCATTGTTCTACAGTGCAACGATTTATGACAGTAGTTTAGATTTATCAAAAGGAATGTTTTGGTTAGGTCTTTTTGTAATTATTTTTGGTAACGGATTTTTTAAACCGAACATCTCATCCATGGTGGGAAGTTTATATCCACCCCAAGAAAAAAGTAAATTAGATTCGGCATTTACCATTTTCTACATGGGAATTAATGTTGGAGCTTTGTTAAGTCAATATTTTGTTCCTCTTTTTGCAGATGTTAAAGTTGATGGTGTTCAAGATCCAACTGTTTTTAAGTGGGGTTATTTGATGGCTGGTGTGGCTATGGTTTTAGGGACATTGGTTTTCTATTTTTTAAAAGATAAGTATGTTATTTCTCCTGAAGGATTACCAATTGGGGCAAAACCAAACAAAGATGTTTCTGTTGGAGAAGTAGAAGAGCAAGCTAAATTTTCAAGTAAGTCAATTGGATTAGCGGCAGTTTTATTTGTGATTTTGTTTTTTGCATTTAGATATTTCTTGGTTTCTGAAATTGGATTTTCAAATTTCGAAATCGGGACTTTGGTAAAAGGAATTATTTACCCGATTATTTATGGAGCTGGAATTTCTCTAGCGTTTTTAATCATGAGCTCTGCTGAGAATAAAATTGAAAGAGAAAGAATCTGGGTGATTTATATTGTCTCGTTTTTTATTATCTTCTTTTGGGCTGCATTTGAACAAGCGGGATCCTCTTTAACTTTTATTGCATCGAATCAGACAGATAGAACATTCTTATTTGGTTGGGATATGCCTGCTTCGATGGTTCAAATTTTCAACGGACTTTTTGTTGTAATTCTCGCAGTTCCATTCAGTCTTATGTGGGATAAGCTGCGTGCAAAAGGAAAAGAGCCTGTATCGCCAATGAAACAAGCCATAGGTTTAGGGTTGATTGCCTTGAGTTATTTAATTATTGCATACAATGTGAAAGATCTAGGCAACTCAGGACTATTGGCTATTAAATGGTTAGTATTGTTGTATTTCATTCAAACTATGGGTGAGCTTTGTCTTTCTCCAATTGGATTGTCGCTAGTAGGGAAATTAGCCCCTAAACGATTTGCTTCTTTATTATACGGTGTATTTTTTATATCGAATGCCGCAGGTTACGCTCTTGCGGGTTCATTAGGAGCAATTATCCCAGCTACGGGTGATAAATTCCAAAAGGCAGAAAAATTAGGTATCAATTTACAGGATGTTCTTGATAAAAAAATCACTTTAACTCCAGAGCAAGTAGCCTTGTTTAATAAAGAACAATTACCTCTTGCAAATAACACATTTGCTGGATTTGAAATTCATAATTTATATGAGTTCTTTATGGTTTTTGTTATTCTATGTGGAATCGCTGCTGTAATCCTTGCAGTAATTTCTCCTAGATTAAAGAAAATGATGAACGGCTTAGGCTAGTTTGTCAAATGAAAATAGTTGTATATATTCAAACCTGCAATTCGCCACTGTGAACTTGTAGGTTTGTTTTTTTAAATTGAAATATTATGTGGAAAAGTCATCCTAAAGCCTTGCCTTATTTGTTTTTGTCCGAAATGTGGGAGCGTTTTGGTTATTATTTAATGATCGGAATTTTTACTTTGTACCTCAAAGATGTTGAGTCGGGGTTTTCAATGACCGAAAAAGAATCGTCTGATTTGTACGGAACTTTCATTGCCTTGGTATTTTTAACACCTTTTATTGGTGGTTTGATTGCCGATCGTTATTTGGGCTACAAAAAATCAATTGTTATCGGTGGTTTGATGATGGCGGTGGGTTATATGATGATGGGAATTCCGAATCTGACAATGCTGTATGTTGCTATGACTTTGGTAATTATTGGTAACGGATTTTTTAAACCAAACATTTCAACATTGTTGGGTAATTTCTATAACGATGAAGAGTACAAAGACAAAAAAGACGAGGGTTACAACATTTTTTACATGGGTATCAATGTAGGTGCGTTTATCTGTAACTTTTTTGGAGCTGCGTTAAAAATTCTTTTCGGCTGGCAAGAAGCTTTCATGGCTGCCGGTGTAGGGATGTTTATAGGTGTGCTTGTGTTTATGCTAGGTACAAAACATTATGGTGATAAAACAGATAAGAAAGGAATTCAAGAAGGCGATATGCCGTTTTCTAAAATTGTGCTTTACATTTTGGTGCCATCGGTTATTTTTGGTGTTATTGGTTGGTTTATCAAAGGAGTGACCACAGCAACTAATACCGATAGTTCTATATTTGGATCAGATAGTACCGATGCCTTTATTTTTGCATGTATCCCGATTGTATGGTTTTATAGCAGTTTGTATTTTAAAGCCAAGCCAGCTGAAAAGCGTCCGATTGGTGCGTTGCTATCTATTTTTGCAGTGGTTATTTTGTTTTGGGCCGTATTCAAATTGAATGGTTCAGCATTAAACAATTGGGGTGATAAATATACGGATCGCGAATTGGTAGGGGTTCCGCAAAAAGTAGGTTCACAACTTTTCTTAATAGATACCTTGACCTATAAAAAAGACTCTGTTGCGCTTTATGATGCTGCGTTCCGAATTCAAAAAGAAGACGGCAAGGTGGTAAAAGTGGTTGATTATCCGCTTTATTTTCGGAATGTAGCCAAAGAAAAATTACCTGAAGAAGAAAGTAAAATTTATACCTGGTCGGCTAATTTGAGTCAATCCATAAATCCGGGTTGGGTTATTTTGTTAACTCCGCTAGTAGTTGCCTTTTTTACTTTTTTACGAAGCAGAAAAAAAGAACCTTCGACACCAACCAAAATTGCATTCGGACTATTATTATCTGCCTTGTCAGTTTTGGTAATGGTTGCTGCTGTGCATATCGGTAATAATGGTACTGAGAAAGTATCAGTTTGGTGGTTGGTTGCTAATTATGGTGTAATCACGATTGGAGAATTATTCTTAAGTCCGATGGGATTGTCTATTGTATCCAAATTATCACCTAAAAATATTACTGCATTAATGATGGGTGGATGGTTTTTGGCCACTTCAATTGGGAATAAACTATCAGGAGTTTTAGCCAGTATGTGGGATTCTTACGAGGATAAGGCTAATTTCTTCTGGCTCAATTTTGGCTTGCTTATGTTTGCCACAGCGCTAATGTTTGCTTTGGTGAAAAACCTCAATAAAGTGATGAAAGACCACGGAATAAATTAAGTATGGCTCAGATGCAAAGTTTAGAACAAATTCAAAATTTTAAAGGCAAATACCCAAAACAATTGTGGTATTTGTTTTTTAGTGAAATGTGGGAACGTTTTTGTTTCTATGGAATGCGTGGTATGCTCGTGGTTTTTATGGTCAATCATTTGGCCATGAACGAAACGGTAGCCAACTTACAGTACGGCGCCACACAAGCGTGGGTATATGCTTTTACTTTTATCGGAGGTTTGTTTGCTGATAAAATTTTAGGCTTGCGCAAGTCACTCTTTTGGGGTGGAATACTAATGATTATTGGAAGTACCATTCTGGCATTTGATCCTAAAAATTTCTTCTTTATCGGATTGGGATTCACAATTGTTGGTACGGGTTTTTTTAAGCCCAATATCTCTTCGATGGTGGGGCAGTTGTACGGCAACAATGATCCGAGACGCGATGCTGGATTTTCATTTTTTTATATGGGTGTAAATTTAGGCGCGTTAATTGGTGGTTATATTTGTATTGCTGTGGCCGAAGGTTCTATGTGGCAATCGCTTGTTCCAGAACATTTGCGTTGGAATGTTGGCTTTGGTTTTGCAGCCGTTGTTATGATTATTAGTCTACTTACCTTTACGCAAACTCAAAAAACATTAGGTCCAATTGGTCTTTCACCCCTTACTCATTTCACGGTAACTAAAAAGCGGAACTTAGAAATACTTACTTATCTAGCGTCTCTGGCTGTAGTTCCGTTAATTATTGTAATGGTAGCTAATACGCGCTACACAGATTATTTTATGTTGTTTATTGGGCCGGCTTCAGTTTTTTATTTGTTTTACGAGATGAAGAATTTTACTGTTGTCGAAAACAAAAAGCTGGTTGCGGCATTGGTTTTTATAATCTTCTCTATTTTTTTCTGGGCATTTTTTGAGCAGAGTGGCGGATCGTTAAGTTTGTTTGCTGCCAATAATTTAAATAACGAAATAGCAGGAGTAAAATTGAGTCCAAATGGAGTTAATAATTCAGCCAATTCCTTTTTTGTAATCGGTTTTGCGGCGTTGGTAGGTTTGGTTTGGTTATGGATGGCAAAACGCAAAATTGAGCCCAACACGGTTATCAAGTTCGGTTTGGCCTTTTTGTTTCTGGCTGGCGGTTTTTGGATTTTTTATTACACTAAATTCTTTGCTGATTTTAATGGCAAAACTTCTTTAGGAATATTTACAATGGGATGGTTGGTGATTACTTTTGGAGAGTTGTGTTTGTCACCAATTGGTATGTCGGCTATGACTAAGCTTTCACCTCAAAAAACACAAGCCGTTATTATGGGAATGTGGTTTTTGGCTAGTGCATACGGTCAGTATTTTGCTGGTTTATTAGGTGCTAATATTGCCGAAGCATCATCCAATGAAACCAACTTGGTCAAATTAAACGTATATGCTGATGGATACTTGCAGTTGAGTTATTACGCGTTGGCTGCTGGTTTAATATTAATAGTTATTTCGCCTCTAGTAAAAAAATTAATGCAAGATGTGAAATAAGTGATCATTAGGTATTATTTTTGATTCACTAATAAAAAATTCAAATATGAAAAAAATATTTTTAGCGCTGATGTTGGTTATGGGTTCTTTTGCAATTCAAGCACAAGAATTAGTTTGGGAAACAAATGTGAATAAAGCTATCGAAGTTTCAAAGGCTACTAAAAAACCACTTTTGATGTTTTTTACCGGAAGTGATTGGTGTGGTTGGTGTATTCGTTTGCAAAAAGAGGTACTAAAAACACCTGAATTTGCTACTTGGGCTAAAGAAAATGTCGTTTTGGTAGAGTTAGATTATCCAAGAAGAGCACCTCAAACAGAGGAAATAAAAAAACAAAATAGTGAATTGCAAATGGCTTTTCAGATACAAGGTTTCCCTACTGTTGTTTTTGCAAATGTAAAAGATGCTAACGGTAAGATAAATTTTGAGGGAATTGGCAGTACTGGTTACGTTGCTGGTGGCCCAGCCGCATGGTTAGCTGTAGCAAACGGTTTTTTGAAAAAGTAGAATTATATCGTTTGCGAGGCTATTATAAAGATTTTGTTGGTAAAAAACCTTGATTCATTGTTGAATGTTTTAATTTTTTGTTATTTTTATCAAAACTATTAAAACTTGCCCTATGATTAAGAAATTACTTTTTGCCCTTACTTTTTTATCTTGTCTATATGTTAATGGCCAAAATTTAAATTGGTCTACCGATGTTAATGCAGCTATTGAAATTAGTAATAAAGAAAACAAGCCTTTACTTTTATTGTTCGCTGATAAAAATGCAAGTAATACGTTATTACATTCGCAGATTTTAAATACACTAGACTTTGCTTTGTGGTCAAGAGATAATGTTGTCTTAGTAAAATTAGATTTAACAGACGATGCAAACAATGAATTTTTGGACAGAAATTTAAATTTAAAAAGAGCATTTGCTGTTGATGTTGTTCCATCAGTTTGTATCGCAAAGGCCACTTCGAGGAAAGGTAAAATTAACTACCAATTGATGGGGAAAATGGGCTACAAATCCGGTAATGTAAAAAATTGGATCTCAAATATTAGTTTAATGATGTCTGAGCAAAGTCAGTAACATACTATTTAAATTACTTAATACAATAATATCCCTTTTCAGCTGTGGCATGAAAAGGGATTTTTTGTTGTTCACAACTTTGTTTCCACGGTTCAAGTAAACTTATATAATTGCTACCGTCAGCAAGAACTATTTTCGGTTTTAACTCTTTTAAAACTCTGTCTAAATTCACCTTTGTTGACTGGGTAAGCATTAGTATTTCGGGGTTTACGTTATTGATATAAACAGTGCTGCTGTCTAGAACCATCAATTTATGACCTTTGTAATAGATCAAGTTTGGTAGGCTCCTAATGTTTTTGACTTGGCTATATGTAGCAGTTTTATAATTGGTAATTAAGTTGTTTTTTGAATTTTTATCAAATGGGGGACTTGTAAAAGCATTTATTGCTATGCCGTTGCGTATTGTAACTAAACTGTTTTTAGTTGATTGGTATACAATCATTTCGTTCTGATTGGCAAAGTGATTTCGTAAAATTATATATGTCAATTGAGTTCCCAAGAAACTAATTAGAACAAAAATTAATTTACCATAACTAGGTTTTTTTAAATACAAAATGGTCGCAATTAGCATAAAGTAACCTCCAATTAAAAGATAGAAATGTAACGGAATATCAGTGAGAATAAATTGTTCAACAGATGCAATACAACTAATAATGTTATTAATTACTGTAATACTCCACTCGAGTACTTGCGTCAAAATTCTTGGAGCCTCAGTGAACGCTGCCCATCCCATTGTAAGTACACCAATGGCCATAATAAAAGTCAGTAAAGGAATGATGATCAAGTTTGTTACAAAAAACAATCCTGGAAATTGATGAAAGTAGTAGATGCTAAGTGGTAAAGTCCCAATTTGAGCTGCGAAAGATACCGTTAGAATGTCCCAAAAGTAGGTTGTTATTTTATTTTTTGGTTTCCATAATGATGCAAAAAAGGGTTGTAGCCAAATAATAAAAAAAACGGCTGTATAACTCAATTGAAACCCAACATCAAATAAAAAAGAAGGGCGTATTAATAAAATTAGCAAAATAGAAACGAGTAAGGTGTGGTAGATGTCAGTGCCTCTACGTAGATGTTTACCTATGGCTATAAATGAAAACATGGTTACTGATCGAACTACGGATGGTGCAAATCCAGCTAATGCACCAAATAGCCATAAACTTAGTAAGATTATAAATAATTTTAGTTGGGAGCCCTTTTTAGTATTGGGTACAATGCGCAATAAATACGTCATGAAGATGAGTATAAAACCAACATGTAATCCTGAAACTGATAAAATATGGACAGCTCCTGCAAATTGGTAATCTTTAACTAAATCAGGATCAATTTCCTGTTGTTGGCCTAGTAAGAGTGCGATAGCAATTTGTAATTCGCGGTTCGAAAAGCCGTTGGCTTTGATATTAGATATCATTCTTTCGCGAAATTGTGCTGTATAGTACCAAATGTCTTTTGAATATGTAGAGCTAATTTCAATTTCTGTCGGCTCAACGTAGATTTGTGCGTAAATTTGTTTGTTCCGTAGATAACTCCCATAATCAAATTGATGTGGATTTAATATGGGTTTGTTCGCTACCAATTTTGTCTTAAAGCGTAATTCGCTACCAATTTGTAGAGAGGCTGTTTTACTTGGATTGGTTATATTGAGTAGTATAGAGCCTATTCTTTCTTCCTTGTCAATGGTTTTTAGTTCGGCTACGTATCTATTGGCATATGCCGAATTTTTCAGTTTTTCTTTAACAACAACAATGATACTTTTCGAGTTTAAATAGACTGATTTGTCTTGAGTATAATGTTTTAGATTGGATGTGTCGTTGTGTATGATCTGTGTCGTTATTCCAATTAAAAGCATCATGATGTTACTGATGATTCCAAATAGAAGTGTACTGAATTTCTTGTTAGGTAGTAGATGTAGTAGTACTGTTATCAAAAATAAACCTACTATAAGCGTCCCTATTAAATTTGATGAAAAAGTATAATGGTGTGCAAATATTAAGCCTATTACAAAGCTTATGGTTAGTTTAGTTAGTGGGAAATGTAGCACTTTCATAAATCTAAAGTACACATTTTTATTTGCAGTTGTTTTTTTTTGCTGAAAAAAATAGTCTAACTAATTGATTGGTAAATTACTATTCTTAAAAAACACGATTAATTTGAAGTAGGGTCTTTTTGTAGTACGGTTCCTTGGTAGATGAAATAATTACTCCTTTTGATGTTGATGAATGAATAAAATCAATTTCTTCATCATTTTTTACGGAGGTTATAATGCCCACATGGTTAATTTTTTTACTGTTGTTTGTTGTAAAAAAAATCAAATCCCCTTTTTTTGGTTTTTCTTTTTGGAGTTGTAATGGCTGACCTATTTTAGATTGTTCGAAAGAATTGCGTGGTAATAGGATATCAAATTTTTTGAAAACACTATAAACTAGCCCAGAACAATCGTACCCTGTTTTGGATATGCCCGCATATTTGTATTTTGCGCCTAAGTTTTCTTTCGCTGTTGTAATTAGGTCATCAATTAGTTTTTCTGTTTTCCGAATGGTGTTTTTAGAAATATTGGTGTTATCATCGTTTTTCTTACTTGTAGCCACAGCGGAGGTACTTTTGCATGAAGCGATTAGAACGAGTAGGCATACAACTATGAACAGGTGCTTGAAATGCATGTTGTTTCAGTTTATTTAATACGCTCAACAATTAATGATGCCGTTTTAGCACTGGCGCCTGCACCTCCTAAACTATCCTCTAGCTGTTCGTATTTTTTTAACAATTCATCACGCTGTTTGGGGTCAAGAATTATTTTTAATTCGTTGGTAATCGATTCTTTGGTGCACTTGTCTTGAATTAATTCGGTAACAACCTCTTCGTCCATTATCAAATTCACCAATGATATGTATTTTAGCGTGATAATACGTTTAGCAATTTGATAAGATGCCCAACTACCTTTATAGCAAACCACTTCAGGTACTTTAAACAAGGCTGTTTCCAGTGTTGCGGTCCCTGATGTAACTAGTGCTGCTGTTGCGTTTTGTAGTAAATCGTACGTCTTATTCGAGATAAATTTTACATTCCCTTGTTTGATAAACTGTTGGTAAAAGGAGTACTCTTGGCTTGGTGCTCCTGCTATTACAAATTGATATTCTGAAAAATCAGGAACTACGCTCAACATCACCTCCAGCATTTTGGTAATTTCTTGTTTTCTGCTTCCTGGTAAAATAGCGATAATTGGTTTGTTGCTAAGATTGTTTTGTGCTCTAAATAAAGCATCTTCAGTTTTCGATTTCTGTTGAATGGCATCAATTAAAGGGTGCCCTACAAAGTCAACATTATAATTGTGTTTGTTTTCGTAAAATGTTTTTTCAAACGGTAAAATGACATACATGTGATCTACATCACGTTTGATGTCCTTAATTCTACTTTCTTTCCAAGCCCAAATTTGAGGCGAGATATAATAGTGTGTGGCTATGCCCATTTTTTTTGCCCATTTTGCAATGCGCAAATTAAAACCAGGATAATCTATAAATACAAGAACGTCAGGTTGAAATAAAGAAATATCTTTTTTACAAACAGTGATATTGTTCAAAATTGTCTTTAAGTTAAAAAGTACTTCCACAAAGCCCATGAAGGCCAATTCTCGGTAGTGTTTCACTAAGGTACCACCAACGGACTGCATTAAATCGCCTCCCCAGAAACGTATTTCTGCTTGCGGATCTTTCAAAATGAGTTCTTTCATTAAGTTAGAACCATGCAAATCGCCTGATGCCTCTCCAGCAATAATATAATATTTCATGTTTTATTACTTCAAATTTGAACTTGTGTGCCTTACTATCTTCTCTTATTTTTGCAAAGATACTCTTAAATAAATAACGTTACTATTGCAATTGTAAGTACTGCTAGAACCATTCCTTTGGCCATTAGTTCACGGTTAAATCGCAATGCGATACCAAAAGCCGCTAATGTTAAAATGCATCCAAGTGTAATTATTTTTCCAAGATTGCCTTGTGATTTTATTATTTGAACGCCCGAGTTAAAATCGTAATCGGTCATTAAAACAATAAACAAGTAACTGCCCACAAAGGTGCTCGCTATTCCAATTAGAAATCCTATCAATAAATCTCTTTTATTCATTCCAGTTCCAGGTGTTAAGTTGCTGAATGGCGTGGTGTGCCGTCAAATCAAATTGTACAGGAACCACTGAAATATATCCGTTGGCTAATGCCCATTCGTCTGTATCTTGTCCGTGATCTTGATTGATAAATTCACCAGTAAGCCAGTAGTAATCTTTACCATGTGGAGTTTGCCGCTTGTCAAAACGCTCTTGCCACATTGCTTTGGCCTGACGGCAAACTTTTATACCTTTCATTTCTGCAGCGCTTAATTTGGGAAAATTAACATTAAGTAAAACCCCATCAGGTAAACCTTGTTCTAGTACTTGTGAAGCAATTTGAGAAATAAAGTTTTTAGTTGGCTCAAAATCAGCATTCCAATTATAATCCATCAATGAAAAACCAATAGCAGGAATACCTTCAATACAAGCTTCCATCGCCGCGCTCATGGTGCCTGAATAAATTACATTTATAGATGAATTAGAACCATGGTTGATTCCTGATACGCATAAATCCGGCTTTCGCTTCAAGATTTCATTTACTGCCAGTTTAACACAATCAACAGGAGTGCCTGAACAGCTGTACCTTGCAATAGGATCTGTGTCTTGTGATATTTTGTTAATAAATAATGTGCTATTAATGGTTATGGCATGTCCCATGGCACTTTGCGGTTTATCAGGAGCAACCACTACAACATCACCAAGCTGCATCATTACAGACAAAAGAGCATTTATTCCTGGTGCGTCAATGCCATCGTCATTGGTTATTAAAATTAAGGGTCTAGATTTTTCTTTCATCATTCGTTCAATGAAAAGTGTTTTATTTTAGCATTATAGCAAATGTAGTTACTCCAAATGGGATAAATTAGACAAAACATAAAAATTTATGAGCAACAGTATTTTTGCAGATTTAGAATAAACTATTTTATATCTTTAACAAAAATTTATGGGAAAAGTGTTGCTCTTGGCATAGTTTTTACCGTAATTTAGAATAAAAAATTCATGAATACTATCCTTCACTTTATGAAAAGAAATTATAAAATAATAGCTGTTGTTGCAATCATATCTTTGTCTTTGTTTGCATTTAAAATCAATGCTTCTAAGTCATCTGATCCAGAGAAAGATAAGGTTCTTTTGGAGTTGCTCACTTTTGTTATAGAAAAAGGCCACTATAGCCCATCGACCATAGATGATACTTTTTCAAAGGGTGTTTACAAAGATTATATTGAAGCATTAGATCCTTCAAAACGATTCTTTTTGCAATCTGACATTGCTGAGTTTGCAAAGTATGAAACCAAATTAGATGATCAAATTTTGAACAAAGACCTAACTTTTTTCAATTTGACATACATTCGTTTGATAAAACGAATGGAGGAAAGTACTAAAATTTATAAAGAAGTTCTTAAAAAGCCATTTGACTATACGATTGATGAAAGCTTTAATGTAGATTATGAAAAAGCGCCGTATGCTGCTAATTTTTCAGAATTAACTGAGAAATGGAGAAAACAAATCAAATTGTCGACTCTTTCATCTTTAGTTGACAAACAAAAGCTAGAAGAAGATAAGAAAAAAAATGACCCAAAATATGTGGTAAAGTCTTTTGCTGCTTTGGAGAAGGAAACTAGAGAAACTTCTGTTAAATCTTTAGATGAATATTTTGGTTTTATTGAAGAGCTAAATAGAAATGATTGGTTCTCAGTATATATTAATTCTATCACTGCACGATTTGATCCACACACTAATTATTTTGCTCCTGAGGAAAAAGAACGTTTTGATGTGAGTATGAGCGGTAAGTTAGAAGGTATCGGAGCAAGGTTACAAAAGAAGAATGATTTAACTGAAATATCAGAATTGATTTCAGGTGGGCCAGCATGGCGCGGAAAACAGCTAGAGGCAGGTGACGTGATTATGAAGGTAGCGCAAGGTAATGCAGAAGCTGTTGATGTAGTAGGTATGCGATTGGATGATGTTGTTAAAAAAATTAAAGGACCAAAAGGTTCAGAGGTTCGATTAACAATCAAAAAAGTAGATGGAACTATTAAAATAGTTTCTATCATCAGAGATATTGTTGAAATTGAGGAAACCTATGCTAAATCTAGCGTAGTTGAAAAAAATGGATCAAAATATGGGGTGATTTATTTACCTAAATTTTATATCGATTTTGAAAATCCTGAAGGACGTGATGCAGGAAAAGATATCGCTGCTGAGGTGAAACGCTTAAAGAGTGCTGGGGTAAGTGGAATCATCTTGGATGTAAGAGATGATGGTGGAGGATCTTTATCAACTGTTGTTGATATTGCCGGTTTGTTTATTGAAGAAGGTCCTATTGTACAAATTAAATCTGCTGGACGTAAAAAAGAGGTTTTGTTTGATAAAGATCCAAAAATAGAGTGGGATGGTCCATTGGTAATTATGGTAAATAGTTTCTCTGCATCTGCATCCGAAATTTTGGCCGCTGCCATACAAGATTATAAACGTGGTATCATCATCGGTAGTAAACAAACTTACGGTAAAGGAACAGTACAGAATGTGTTTGATTTGAATACTTTGGTTCGCGGTAGTGCTTATGGGGACTTAGGTGCCATTAAAACAACCACACAAAAATTTTACCGTATCAACGGAGGATCTACGCAGCTAGAAGGAGTACACAGTGATATCGTAATGCCAGATCGTTATGCGTATTTGAAAATGGGCGAAAGAGACTTAGATAACGCGATGCGCTGGGATAAAATTGATCCTACAACATATGATATTTGGCAGAACAATCACAATTTTGATCAAGCTGTGATGAATAGTAAAAATAGAATTATGCTTAATCCTCAATTTCAGTTAATTGAAGATAATGCTAAATGGATAGATAGCCGTAGTGAAGAAAATTTATATAGTTTGAATATTGAGAAATTCAAAATCGCTCAGGCACAGATTGAAGAAAAAGCAAAAAAATATAAGTCTATAATTGATTACAAAAATAATTTGAATTTTACCTCTTTACCATATGAGTTGGAATCCATGAAACAAGATCCAATTTTAAAAGAAAAAAGAGATCGTTGGCATGAAGCATTGTCAAAAGATATTTATGTAGAAGAAGCATTAAACGTTTTGGATGACTTGCAATCAAATGCGTTTAAAGGTAAAAACTTGCCTGTAAAAGTAAAAAAGGACAAACTGGTAAAATCATAGTCACTGCTCAAATGAAGTGATTTTAAAATCAAGATCAACGCTCAAATTTTATTTTGAGCGTTTTTTTTGGTGTCATTCTTTTAATTTTTAATATCTTACATTTTAATTTAAAATTTTCAATATGGAAATAACGGGAATAAAATCGTTGTGTATCGCTATTTTTTTTAGTTCACTGCTAATTTCATGTAACGAGAAAGGAAGCAGTGTAGAAGTTTCGGATGTTAGTAATAGAGTGGTCGATAGCGCTAGTTTTGAAATCAAATACGAAGATACTGCAAGAAATTCTGTTGACGGGATCAAGCTAGAAAGCGATGATTTAAGCCCTTTAGTTAATCAAAATCAGCTTGTGAAGCACGACTACTATATTTTATCTTATAATGAATCGTATGAGCAGGCAGAATGGGTTGCTTATCATTTGAAAAAGGAATATGTTAAAAACAAGGACTACCAGCGACCTTTTTTTATTGAAGATCCTAGTGTTACAACAAAGTCTGCTGATTGGCGTAATTATAAAAAATCAAATTACGATAAAGGTCATTTGTGTCCGGCAGGTGATATGGAGTTTTCTCGAAAGGCTTATGATGCTACTTTTTTTACCTCAAATATATCACCGCAAGACAAAAAATTTAATAGTGGTATTTGGAATCGATTGGAACAAAAGGTGCGTTATTGGGCTGTAAAATATGATGGCGTTTACGTGGTAACAGGTGGTGTTTTGAATGATAGGCTAAAAACTATTGGTAAAGAACAAGTCGCAGTTCCTGAGTATTTTTACAAAATTATTGCACGTAAGGATAAAAGCGGTTATAAAGTTATTGCCTTTTTAATGGCTAACCGTCCCAGCGAAGACCCTTTGTATGAGTTTGTCGTTTCTGTAGATGAAATCGAAAAACGCACGTACATTAATTTTTTCCATCAATTAAATGATACTCTGGAGCAAAAATTAGAATCAACTTCTGATTACAAAGCATGGAGTTTTTGATAGTAATTAAAGGTTAATAGTTAGCAACAAGTTTAAAAAAATAGAAACGATGAAAATAGAAGTAATTCCTAATATTGGTATTATAATCAACGGAAAAGAATTCAATTGGGGAAATGACAGAAATTTTCTTAGAGAAAGTCTGAATAACTTACATAAAGAAGACGATAATATTTTTGAAATGTCTGATTTTTTTGACGGAGATACTAGTTACGATACTATACTAAAAAGAGATATTTATGAAAATATAAACAGTAAAGAAAATTACTTCTTTCTAAATTATGATAAAGATGAAAAATTAGAATCCGTAGAAATTCATAACGGAATAAGTATTTCAGTAAATAACATTGATTTGTTTTTTGAAAAGGACATCAATGAATATTTAAAATTATTCAAATGTAGAGGAGAAAACTATACTGAAATTGAAGAAGGGAATTTTTTATTCCAAAATTTAAAAATAACTATAGCAAATTCTGAATCAATGGGTGGCGACGGAAATGGATTATCATATTTTTACTCATCAAAAAGTATAGAGCATTTACTTGAGGAATAAAACATGTTGCTAACATACGCTACAAGCAATTTGAGGTTTAAGCTTAATGGAAAATTGGTTTTGTATTTGGAATATTTGGCAAATCCCAATAATGGGGTGGTCCCAAACTGCTTGTAGCGAGGTAACGATAAAGCTATGCCGTCCTTGAAGTGCTTCTACCACTCATTGACCTTATTGGCATCCATCTTGATAAAAATAAAGAGCAATATTGTAAACCCCCATAGCCCTGAACCACCATATGAAAAAAATGGTAACGGAACTCCAATTGTAGGGAAGATACCAGAAACCATGGCGATAT
This sequence comes from uncultured Flavobacterium sp., assembly GCA_964566045.1. Classification (GTDB taxonomy): domain Bacteria; phylum Bacteroidota; class Bacteroidia; order Flavobacteriales; family Flavobacteriaceae; genus Flavobacterium. The sequence goes on along the minus strand of CAZMHK010000040.1, from coordinate 6,470 downwards.
TGACAAAAAAGTGCGTGAACAATATTCCTGCAACGCAGTATCCGTATACTCTACTAAATTTGGTTTTTTGACGTTCTGCCAAATAGATAATTCGGAGTAAAAGGGCTGTAAATAAAGCTAAAACAACAATAGATCCTGCAAAACCCCATTCTTCACCCACTGTGGTAAAGATATAATCCGTATGTTGTTCTGGTACGAACCCCCCTTTGGTTTGAGTGCCTTCAAGAAACCCTTTGCCGAACCAACCTCCTGAACCAATGGCTATTTCAGATTGATTGGTATTGTATCCCGTATTGCTCATATCAACTGATTTACCAAGTAAAATATTAAATCGGTCTCGATGATGTTGCTTGAAAACATTGTCAAAAATATAATCTACAGAAAAGATGTAACCACTAATTAGAATAAGTAGGATAGTGCTCATTATTGGATTTCTATCGGCCAAGCGAGATCTAAAATGAACAAATACTAAGACTGCTAATACTGCCAGTACAACGTATTGAGGTTCAAAAACTAATGTAAGTACAAATAAAAAGATCGCAATAAAACCAGTCCATACATACCAAGCTGGTAATCCTTCGCGATAAAGTACAATAATAAAAATACTGTAAATCATGGCACTGCCCGGATCAGGTTGCGGAAGTATGAGTAAAACCGGAAGTAAAACAATAGCAAGCGCTTGAATTTGCCTATTGGTTTCTTTTAAATTAATTTGTGTATCACTCAAAAATTTAGCCAAGGCTAATGCAGTTGCAGTTTTTGCAAATTCTGATGGCTGCAAAGTAAAACTTCCAATAGCATACCAACAGCGTTGACCCGCAATTGTTTTTCCAAACAGAAAAAGGCCAATTAATGACAAAAGTGATATGCCAAAAATAATAGTTGCGTATTTTTCGTAAAACTTACCGTCTATTGCCAGAATAATAAAGATTAATGGAATGGTGAAAACAATAAAAATCAATTGTTTTTCATAAGTTCCTTCCAACGATGATAAAGAAGAAGAGTAAATGTTAAGCCATCCTAAAACAACCAATGCAATGTATATGATTACACTGATCCAGTCAATATTATTTGTAATGCTTTGGTTTTTCATTTTGCTGCTGTAACTAGGTTCTTTCCTTTTGTAGTATCTACTTTTGGTGTCACGGGTTGTGATTTAGCTTTTTTTATGGAATCGGCCACGCGTAATTGCGCTTTTACAATATCTGATAGACCGCCTAATTTGGCATAGCGAGATTGTAAGCTGGTTGCCAAAATTCGTTTTTCTAAATCAGTTCTTGTTATTTTTTTACGAAGGTATTTCTCTATCATCAAACTAGCAATTGGACCAGCGATTGTTGCCCCATACCCACCGTTTTCTACCATGACAGCAATTGCAATTTTTGGGTTTTCCATTGGGGCAAAGGCTACAAATATCGAATGATCTTCCATTTTTACTCTAACTCCACCAATTTTAGCAAAGTTTTCTGCTGTACCGGTTTTTCCACAGATATTGATTCCTTCAACTCGCAAACTGCTCGCCGTTCCAAAATTATAAACATCAAATAAACCGCTGATTATAGGTTTGAAGAATTGTTTGTCAATAGTAGTAACGTGTTTAGTAGTGAATTTTTCATCTATTTTATGCCCTTCAATTCGTTTGATAATGTGAGGTGTGTAGTAATACCCTTCATTAGCTATTGTCGCCATCATATTAGCCAACTGAATTGGTGTCATTAATACCTCGCCTTGACCAATAGCATTTGAAACAATTGCCGTACTACGCCATCCTCCATTAGGATACATGCGCTTGTATGTTTTGGATGTGGGTACTAAACCTCTTTTACCAATAGGTAAATCGTAACCCATAAATTCGCCCAATCCAAAGCTTTTTAAGTGTTTGCTCCAAACATCAACTGCGTAGGAGGGTTTCGCATATTTATTTATGGTTCGCATGTAAGCAGTGGCAAAGTAGGAGTTACAGGATTCATAGATACCTCGATGCAATTGTAGGGCACCACCACGGCAGTGACATCCCATAAAACGACCACGTGCATAGCTAAATCCACGACGGCAAAAAACGGTTGTATTTTCGTCAATTATACCCTCTTGTAAGGCGATCAACCCAGTCAAAATTTTAAAAGGTGATCCCGGTGGATATTCGGCTAAAAGACCTCGGTCGTATAGTGGTTTAGCGATAGAATCCCTATAGAGCGCTGTATAATTTTTTGAACGTTGACGGCCTACTAAAATTCCTGGGTCATAGGAAGGAGCGGTAACTAATGCAAGTATCTCACCTGTTTTTGGTTCGATGGCAACAATTCCGCCTCTCTTATTAATCATTAACTCTTCGCCGTATTTTTGGATTTCAGCATCGAGTGTTAAATTGATATCTTCACCTTGTACAGCAACAGTGTCAAATTTTCCGTCTTTGTAAGAGCCAATCTCTCGATTGAATTTATCTTTTTGAATATATTTTACTCCTTTTACTCCGCGTAATAAAGTTTCATAACTTTGCTCAACACCTTGTTTACCTATTAAATCACCACTGTTGTAATATGGATTTTTGGCAATTAGTTTATCATTTACTTGCGTGATAAACCCAAAAATGTTGGCGCCAAAATTTACTTCATAGTCGCGCAAAGAACGTTTCTGAAAATAAAAACCTTCGTATTTTCTAATCTTTTCTTGAAAGGCTGCAAACTCGGCTTTGTTGAGTTGAGATAAAAACACAGAAGGTAGCCTTGGACTGTAAACAGTGGCCTTTTCTATCTTTTTTATAAAATCTTCTTTAGTGATGTTTAAAAGTTGGCAAAACTCTGTAGTATCAGTATTTTTAACCTCTCGAGGGATGACCATTATATCATACGAGGTTTGGTTGGCTACTAATAATTTGCCGTTTCGATCAAATATGTAACCTCGCTCAGGATACTCGTATTGTTTTTTAATAGCGTTATTTTCTGACTTCAATTTTAGGGTTTCGTCAACAACTTGCAAATAAAAAATACGCAGTACAAGCAGAAGTGTAGCGATTATTATTAACGAAGGCAATAATGCTTTTCTCATCGTTTGTTAGGCTTTATAAGATAAATTATTATAATGCAGATAAGGATTGTAAAAACGGTACTTAATAAGGTTGTCAATAAAGTGTGTACGATTAAACGTAGTTGAAATGCTTCTAATAAAAATAATACCAGATGATGTATTAGTACAGATAAAAAGATAAAAGTGAACCGCTGTGGGGTTAAAACATCGTTGAGACGAATGGTTTGGTACTCGTAACTTAAGCCAAATGCAAATTTAAATAAGTAAGGTCTACTAGCAGCAAGTAGTAAAGCCGCAGTAGCATGCGCTCCTCCAGAATTACTAAATAAATCCATGATAAGACCTAATGTAAAACTAGCTGCGAGTAATCCTGGTTTATTGCCATTTACGGGATACAATATGATGAATAAAATGTAAGGAAATGGGCTAATGTAACCCAAGAAAGTCATATTATTAAAAACAATGATTTGAAGGGCTAATAAAAGAACAAAACGGAAAATATTGACTAACAAAGTGCTATTCATCTTTTTCTCTTTTTTCTAGATTAATAATTTCTTGCCTGTCTTTTCTTTTAATAATATACACATGACCTAGATTAGTCATATCATTGAAAAGTTTTACATTCAACGTGTAAAAATTAGTTTTTGTATCTCTGTAAATTTTAGCAATTGTACCAATATTAATGTTTTCAGGAAATATAACGGATTGACCACCTGTAACAATAGTGTCGCCAATTTTAATCATTGCTAGTCTCGGTAAATCTGTCAATTGTACATAACCAGTACTTTTGCCATCCCAGTTAATAGATCCAAAGTGATTAGACTTTTTGATTTTGGCGTTGATCTGCGATTTTTTATTTAAAATACTAATTACTGTGGCGTAATTTGTTGATGTGTTTTCAATAATACCAACTATTCCTAAACTATTGACAACACCCATATCTGGTTTAACACCATCTGCTGCCCCTGAGTTTATAGTTAAGTAGTTTTCGTAAACACTATAGGAGTTTTTAATTACTTTTGATACAATGATGTCGGTAGGTTTAACTCCTTTTATGCTATCTATAAGTTTGACCTTCGTGGTGTCTTCTTTAAGGAATAGAGCACTTCGCAATTGTGCGTTTTCGAGAGCGAGTGCTTCGTTTTCTGTCTTTAAATTTAGGTATTCGTTTAAGTTGTTTAGTTTTTCATACACGCCTCCGCTTAAGAAATTAGCAGAGCTTATCACCTTACTGCGGTGAAAAGAATGTGATTGAATGGTAAGTCCCAATGAAATGCTTAAAAGCAGCAAAAACAGTATTCTGTTACTGTTTTTAAAAATAAAATTAAATATTTGCTGCATTGCTAAAAGTTATAGAGGTACGAAAGTAATTGTTTGGAAAATAAAGCTCCAAAAACGAAATTTTATATTGTTTTGGAGCTTTGTTTTTTTACTTGATTAAAATACTTTTAAATTTCATTATGTTTTTTAGTGCCATACCTGTACCGCGTACAACTGCGCGTAAAGGGTCTTCGGCAATGTAAACGGGTAAGTCTGTTTTTTGAGAAATTCTTTTATCAAGACCGCGTAACATAGATCCACCACCTGCTAAATAAATACCAGTATTGTAGATGTCAGCTGCTAATTCTGGTGGCGTTTGCGAAAGCGTTTCCATTACAGCGTCCTCAATTCGTTGAATAGATTTATCAAGTGCTTTGGCTATCTCACGGTAAGAAACCTCTACTTGTTTCGGTTTACCAGTTAAAAGATCACGTCCTTGTACAGACATATCTTCTGGAGGAGTTTCTAAATCTTCGATTGCAGCTCCTATTTGTATTTTGATTTTTTCAGCGGTACTTTCTCCAACAAATAAGTTGTGTTGTGTACGCATATAATAAATGATATCATTGGTGAAAACGTCACCAGCAATTTTTACAGATTTGTCGCAAACAATTCCTCCTAAAGCAATAACTGCAATTTCTGTAGTTCCTCCACCAATATCAACAATCATGTTACCTTTTGGTTGCATAATATCAATACCAATACCAATTGCTGCTGCCATTGGCTCGTGAATTAAGTACACTTCTTTTCCGTTTACACGTTCACAAGATTCCTTAACCGCACGCATTTCAACTTCGGTAATTCCAGATGGAATACAAACTACCATGCGCAATGCAGGAGTAAACATTCGTTTTTTTAATGCAGGTATGCTTTTGATAAACATACTAATCATTTTTTCAGAAGCATCAAAATCAGCAATTACACCATCTTTCAAAGGTCTTATTGTTTTTATGTTTTCATGTGTCTTTCCTTGCATCATGTTGGCTTCTTTACCAACCGCAATGATTTTGCCAGATATCCTATCGCGCGCAACTATCGAAGGGCTGTCTATTACAACTTTATCATTGTGTATGATTAAAGTATTAGCGGTACCAAGGTCTATCGCAATATCCTCGGTCATGAAATCAAAAAATCCCATAAGTTTTTTAAGGGTTAAAAGTTAAAAAAATCGTGACGGACAAAGTTAAACAAATTAATGTTTAAAATGGCGTGTTCCTGTAAATACCATTGCAAGATTATTTTCATTGCAATAATTGATGCTCAATTCGTCTTTTATAGAGCCTCCAGGCTGAATTACTGCTGTTATTCCTGCTTTTTTAGCCAATTCTACACAATCAGGAAACGGGAAAAATGCATCACTTGCCATGGAAGCGCCTTGTAAATCAAATCCGAAGTTCTTGGCTTTTTCAACCGCTTGCATTAAGGCGTCAACTCTAGATGTTTGTCCGGTTCCTGATGCAATAAGCGTTCCGTTTTTTGCGAAAACAATCGTATTTGATTTTGTGTTTTTGCAAATTTTTGATGCAAAAATTAAATCTTCCACTTCTTGAGCAGTTGGTGCAGTAAGTGTAACGGTTTTTAGGTCCTCTTTAGTATCAGTGCTGTCGTTTCTGTCTTGAATTAAAAGTCCGTTTAAGCAAGTGCGTACTTGTTTTTGAGGCAATGCAACTTCATTTTGAACAAGAATGATTCTGTTTTTCTTTTCTTGTAAAATGGTAAGTGCTTCAGCATCAAAAGCAGGGGCAATCACTACTTCGCAAAACAAAGAGTTGATTTCTTGCGCTGTAGCTACATCAATGGCTGTGTTAGCAATTAATACTCCTCCAAAAGCAGAAGTTGGATCGCAAGCCAAAGCTGCTACATACGCCTCGCTGATTGTTGGTCTTGTTGCTAAACCGCAAGCGTTGTTGTGTTTAAGAATAGCAAATGTAGGACCGTCGTTTTTAAATTCTTGAATTAAATTAACGGCTGCATCTACGTCTAGTAAATTGTTGTATGAAAGTTCTTTTCCGTGAACTTTGTTGAACATAGCATCAAAATCTCCAAAGAAAAATCCTTTTTGGTGTGGGTTTTCTCCATAGCGAAGTACTTGACCATTCGCAATACTTTCTTTGTAAATGGTTTCG
>CAZMHK010000039.1:0-22062 GCA_964566045.1 uncultured Flavobacterium sp. | reverse complement strand
TACGAAAGGATTAGCAGAAACCATGAAAATGAACGTAAATCCAGATACCATGAATTTTTTATATGTGTATGCTGGATACCAATTGCACGATATTCCTAGAGTTGACACCAAAGGTTTTTGGGTTTTAAACTTTATGTCGCAGTTGGTGTTGCCACAAAAAATAAAGTTTGTTGCCAATTACAATTATATCGTACCAAAGGGGAATTACTTCTATTTTATTGCCGTGGCTCCTATCCGTAATTCACTTGATTTAACTTTTTCGAAAAAGTTTTTAAAAGATCAATTGACTTTGTCTGTGTACGTAGATGATGTTTTAGATAAAAACCGAAATGCGTTCAATGCTTTCGAAACGCCAATTTTTATCAGCAACAAGCAAGATACGAGACGTTTTGGTTTTAGTTTGAATTATAAAATTCCAACACGCAACAAATTGGCTAAAGAAAGTCCGAGTTTGTTAAACACCGATAAAAAAGAAGAAGGTGGTTTGTTAAATCAATAATTGTCATCATATACTAAAATAAAAATGCTCCTAACAAATCTGTTTAGGAGCATTTTTTTATTTTTCATTTTGTACCAAATCGCTCAGGTGCAAGCGCAGGGCATTAACAGATATCGATATTTCCCAAAACGATAAGCCTAGGGAAAGTAATAGGAAAAACAAACTTCCTCCAAACAAATAAATGCCTGCCGTTGCTTGTTCTAAGAAAAGTAAAAGCATAGCAAAAACACTTAAAAATAAGCTCAAAACACCTGCCATTTGCATATTGCGAATAAGCGTTAGGCGTAGGTTTAAATTTTTAATTTCCAGTAATATGAGCGCGCTTTCTTTCTCTTTGTATGTTTTTTTTAAGCCACGAACAATGGTAGCTATGGTCAAAAATCGATTGGTGTAAGCCAATAAAATTAAAGAAGTAGCGCCAAAAAGTAGGGCAGGAGTTTCAATTTGTAAATTCATGTTTGCTGTTTTATAAAGTAGGTTCAACCTTTATGGTAGTGCTGTAGCCGATGTAAATTGTAGCTACTCATCGGCATGAAGCAAAGGTACTAAAACAAAATTGCGCTTTCGCGAATGCCGCTTGCGCAGTTGAAATTAAAATGCTGCGTTTGCAACTTTCATCTTTCAATTTGATTATTTTTGATTTGCCAATCTTGTTACAAAAAGATTTTTTTAAAGAAACTAAGTTTAAAAGTCAATTGTATTGTAGGCTTGGCATTGAACTAAGACTGTTGATGCAAAGCAAATTTGTACCAATGGGAATTCTATTTTTACAAAACCGAACTAAATTATAATATTTTAATACCAAGACCGAAATGATGTATCACACTATAAAATACCGAATAAAAAACATTTTTATTCATCAGTTAAAAAATGTAGGCACATTTTTAGGGGTATTATATGTCGTGGTGATTGGTTCTGCGGTGATGTTGCTCGAAAAAAATGTTGATTTTGGACAAATCCTTCATACAGATATTCGAGCTACTTATGAGAGTTTGCTTTCAGTAACCAATATTTTAGTTTCTATTTTGATAGGTATTTCATTGACTACTTTCTCGGTTATTTTTGTGGTGATGCAGTTGGCTTCGTCACAATTTTCTCCACGAATTCTGAGGCATTTTTTGATAACCGACTTTAAAATGCAGAAATTCATCGGTCTTATTGTAGGCAGTATTTCGTTATGCATCTTGCCGCAATTAGTGACGGTTTTTTTTCCTGAAACTCCGTTTTTAGTTACTTTATCATTGGGTACGTTATTAGCTTTTTACGGATTATCGTGGTCGTATCCCAACATGATTACCTACTTGAGCATCAATATGAATGTGTCAAGTATTACCAACAGTATCAAGGTAGATATGATGGCAGAGATTAACTTACTTTACCAAGAAAATTGGAAAAAAGGAAGTAGCTTGTTGTACAAAAGAGCTTTAATCAATTCAGATAAATACAAAATACAAATTTTAAGTCCGTTTGATTCCGGGTATTTAGATAGCGTCAATTATGTAAAACTCAAGGCTATTGTTGATGTACTCACTGATTCAGAACTTGGAGATTGTTTTGAAAATGCGTATCAAAAAACCATTATTGGCGAGTTCATCATGAAAGAAACTACAACATTGGTGACTTTGGTTTTTAATCAACCTTTAACGGAAACCCAAGCCCAAATGGTGCAACGTAGGGCTGGCGCGGTGGTTAAAAGCGCCTTTAAAGTGGAACAGTTTAGGAGTCATACACAAGACATCAATTTTGGGGTACGTAAACTAGTAGATATTGCTATCAAAGCGATATCTCCTGCGGTCAACGATCCTACAACTTGCTTGAATTGTATTGATCAAATAGGAGAAATTGCTAAGGAATTGGCTTTGAAATCGTTTCCTTCAACGGATGCAAGAGCTTTGAGCACAGCTAAAATTCAGGTCAACGAGTTCGACTTTGAAGAATTCATCGATTTTTGTTTTGATCAAATTTTTCAATGGGGAAAAGAGGATCCAACGGTTGTAAAAAGAATTCTAAGAGCTATTCGATCTATAATTCCTTTGGTTGAAAATCCTTTTCATTTAAAAGTTTTAATACAACAAGTAGAGGAAATGGAATTGAATACTCTTTATAATTTAGAAAATTACCAAACGGGAGCTTTAAAAATTTCTAAAGAAAAATTGATCACCATTGAAAATGAGTTGCTTCATTTTAAGAACAAAGCAAAGCGACAAATAGCTTCCATTGATCGTGCAGGAATACTGTCTTTTTACGAAAACGAGTTTGTTCCTCAAAATGAGGTGATTGCTGTAGCACAGCAGCAAGCCTTGCACTATTTGCGTCAGTATGCAAGCTAATTTCTGCTAAACTAAATTTTAATTTTTTTTCTAAAATTGCCCCAAAGAGTTAAATACTTTTTGGGGCATTTTTTGTTGTCAATTCAGATAAGCTAATCCGATTACAGCTCTTTTTGCTTTTAATTTCAATCAGAACAGAAACAATTTTATCAAAAGCAGTCATTTTTCATGGCTCTCAATCCGTGTTTTTACTTTTTATTTTCGATTTTCTGACTGTATTTTGATGGTAGTTGAATTAAATATTAAATTTCAAATAATTGATTTTCAGTTATTTGATTTTTTTATTTCTACAAACATTAAATATTTTTATGTGTATTATTATAAATATAAATAAAAACTAATGAATAATAGATCCTAATTTTGCAGGAACACAAGCTAAAAGCGAAATGAAGATAAAACGAAAAATAAAATTAGAATTATTTGCAGCTGTATGTTGGTTAATTCTTGGTCAAGTTTTACTGCTAGCAGTCCCCGAAAATATTTTTTTTGTACTCGTTTTAGGAGCAGGAGTTTTTTATAGTGTTTATATACTGTCTCAATTAAAAACCAACAAGAAACCATGAAAAAAGAATTTCAATTTAAACTAATTGAAGGCCAATTTGAGCCAGCTGAAGCAGGAAAAGTATTGTACTCCTTGATAAATAGTAAAATTAACTACCACACTTTAGAGGAGTTCAGCAATGAAATTCGTTTCAATAAGGACGTTCAACATTCAAAAAGAAGAAGAGAAACATTAATGGAATCATCAGAGTACATCAAAGCATTGATCAAAGAAGCTGAAGAAAAAGATTTAGAATTGCTCATCAACGGCATCATTCAAATTGAGGTAAGGCCTAAAGCCAAAACAGATGGAGCTATTTAAAGGCCGAAAGTTACTGATAGCAACCAAACATCAGAAAGAGCGTGTAATTGCGCCCATTTTTGAAAGTGGAATTGGTGTAAGTTGTTTTGTTCCTACTGTTTTTGATACCGATGTTTTCGGCACTTTTGCTGGTGAGATCGATAGGAAATCAACTGCTGTACAGACGGTTCGAGAAAAATGTCTTGCTGCGATGACCGCTTTTGATTGTGACTTAGCCATAGCAAGTGAAGGATCTTTTGGAGCGCATCCCAGTCTATTTTTTGCGCAAGCGGATGAAGAGTTTATGATTTTAATCGATAAAAAAAACGAACTCGAAATTGTGGTAAGAGAAATCAGTTTAGACACTAATTTTTATGGAATAGCAATAGACACTTGGCAAGATTTATTGGATTTTGCAGATAGAATTCACTTTCCCTCTCATGCTATTATTTTGCGTAGCGGTCCCAAAAATAACGAATCAATTCTTAAAGGAATTGACAACATGCCGCAATTACAAAGTTGTTTTGAGCATTTGCAAAAAATATACGGTTCTGTTTATGCCGAGACCGATATGAGAGCGCATTACAACCCCACACGCATGAGAGTCATTGAAGTGGCAGCTCAAAAGTTGCTTCAAGCTCTTCAATCTGTTTGTCCGGAGTGCAGCACGCCGGGATTTGTAGTTACTGAAGCTAAAGCTGGTTTGCCTTGTGACTGGTGCAAATCGCCTACACGTTCTACTTTAAGCCATGTTTATAATTGTAAAAAATGCCAACACGCACTCGAAGTTTCATTTCCGTATCAAAAAACAACAGAAGATCCCATGTATTGTGATTATTGTAACCCTTAAGTAATGAATACTATATCAAAATCTATCCCAGAGGCAATTGCATTATTAAATCAAGAAGAAGTTATCGCCATTCCTACAGAGACTGTTTATGGGTTAGCAGGAAACATCTTCAGCCCCAAAGCCATTGCTTCTATTTTTAGCATCAAAAAAAGACCAACTTTCAATCCATTAATCGTACACTTAAAATCAGTTGAAAGTTTACCACAAGTTGCACGAGAAATTCCAATTAAAGCTACACAATTGGCTGCTGCTTTTTGGCCGGGTCCCTTGACGATGGTTTTAAAAAAGCAGTCCAATGTACCAGATTTGGTGACGGCTGGTAAAGATACCGTTGCAGTACGTGTGCCTAATCATGAGCTTACTTTGGCACTTTTAGAACAGCTCGATTTTCCTTTGGCTGCACCAAGTGCCAACCCGTTTGGGTCTATTAGTCCAACGCAAGCCAGTCATGTAGCGCAGTATTTTCAAGACGAGGTTCCCTTGATTTTAGATGGTGGAAGTTGTCAAAAAGGCATCGAGTCGACCATAATTGGTTTTGAAAACGATGAGCCTGTTTTATATCGTTTAGGTTCTCTAGCGCTTGAGGACATTGAGGCGGTAGTAGGGCCTGTAGCGGTGCATAATTACAATGAAAAAGCACCACCAGCTCCAGGAATGTTAGCCCGCCATTACGCGCCCGCTACAACTACGCAGTTGACAAATACCATGAGTTTAGATTTAGACCAAAATTTGAAATTGCGAGTTGGCGTGTTGTCTTTTAGCACCACTTACGAAAGAGACTGTATTGTTGCGCAAGAAGTGCTTTCAAAATCAGGTTCATTAGCAGAAGCAACCTCCAGTTTATACGCTGCATTACACCGCTTGGATAGCCAAGAATTAGATTTGATTTTAGTGGAGCGTTTTCCAGATATCGGATTGGGCAAAACTATTAATGACAGACTAAAGCGAGCAGCTAAAAAATAAAAAAACTGGTATTTTTAAACTTTACATCAAAACAATTAACAAGCACATCGTGCCATTGAAAAAAAAAACTTAATTATGAATTTGAATTTATTAATTGAAAACCTTACTAATCCCGCTTTACTTTTTTTTGTCCTTGGAATCATAGCCGTTTTAGTCAAAAGTGATCTGCAAATCCCAGAAGGCAGCTCGAAGTTTATTTCTTTGTATTTGCTTTTTGCAATTGGGTTTAAAGGCGGTCAAGAGTTGGCGCACAGCCATTTTACCATTGATATTGTTTGGTCTATCTTTTTTGGAGTTGGAATCGCATTGATTATTCCATTGTATTGTTTTTTCATTTTAAAGAAAAAATATAGCATTGAAAACGCAGGTGCGATCGCTGCAACTTATGGATCTGTAAGCGCAGTAACCTTTGTAACAGCAGTTTCATTTTTAGAATTGCAAAATTTTACTTTCAGTGGTCACATGGTAGCCGTAATGGCTTTGATGGAAGCTCCAGCTATTATTGTTGGTGTCATCTTAATTAGATTGTTTAGTAAAGAGAATGTACTTAAAACAAAATTATCAAACATTGTTATTCACTCTTTTACTAATGGTAGTGTACTTTTAATTTTAGGAAGTTTAGTTATTGGTTTGCTCGCTAGTGATCAACAGGCATTGGGAATAAAACCTTTTACAACTGATATTTTTAAAGGTTTTCTGGCCTTATTTTTATTAGATATGGGAATTGTGAGTGGCCGTAAATTGGGTGATTTCTTTAAAAGTGGTTGGTTTAGTTTTGCCTTTGCCGTAGTAATTCCTTTAATCAATGGAAGTGTTGTTGCCTATTTGAGTTACTTTGTAACGGAGGATATCGGTAATCGTTTCATCTTTTCTGTATTAGCGGCAAGCGCGTCGTACATTGCGGTTCCAGCGGCTATGAAAATTGCTGTTCCCAAAGCAAATCCCGGCATCTTTTTGCCAATGGCACTAGCAGTAACATTCCCTTTTAACATCACTTTTGGGATGCCCATATATTTTGCTATTATTCAATGTTAATTTCGGCTCCCATTATTGAGTAAAAAAAGAGGCAGCTTTTGGGCTACCTCTTTTTTAATGAAAATTAATCTTCTAAGAATAGAATAATTATTTAATCGTTTTCAGCATTTCTTCAACAGCTCTTTCTAATTGTTTGTCTTGTCCGTTCAAATAATCTTCGTATTTCATAGCAACGGGAATATCTGGATTTACTTGCAAGTTTTCAGTAGGTCTGTTTTCTTTTCCGATAGTAGCTACCATTGGAATTCCGAAAACTAAAGAAGGATCAATTTGAGTTTCCCACCAAACTGCAGTTCCTGTTCCTGGAACGCCCATTCCGATTAATTTTCCGATTCCGTTTTGCTTGTACACGTATGGGAAAATGAAAGCGTCTGAATAATTGCCTTCACTCATTAAAACACAACTAGGTTTGGTCCATCTTCCTAATGGTTCTGCATCTTTCAAGCGGTTGCCTTGTGGTGCAAATTCAAGGTAGCGTTTGCCACTCAATAACGTATTTAAATCGTCGTGTAACCAGCCACCGCCATTAAAACGAGTATCGACAATCAAAGCTTCTTTTTCGAAATTTTTACCCATCACTTGGTCAAAAACTTCTCTAAAACTGCCGTCATTCATACCTTGTACGTGTACGTAGCCTACTTTACCATTACTCAATTTCTCAGTAATCTGATTCATTTTACGAATCCAACGGTTGTACATTAAACCCGATTCTTCACCAAATGAAATCGGTTTTACACTTTCTTGAAAGGCTACACCATTAGCATCTACACCTGAAATTAGGATTAATTTTCCTGTTTTTCTGTTCAAAAATTTAGCCCAATCTGTAGTAGCAGTAATTGCTTCGTTGTCAATTTTATTGATAGTAGCGCCTGCTTTTAGTTTTGAATTCGTTTTGTCAAAAGGACCTCCTACAATAACCTCTGTAACTTTTAAACCGTCAGCGGCGTTTTTTTCATCGTACAATAAACCCAAACAAGCCGTTACATCCATGTTAGGGAAACTAGCGCTGTAGCGTCCTCCTGTATGTGAGGCGTTAAGTTCTCCTAAAATTTCACTCAATAATTCTTGGAAATCATAGTTGTTATTGATGTGTGGTAAAAATTTCGCATAGGTGTCTTTGTACATTTTCCAATCTACGCCATGTAATTTTGGGTCGTAAAACTTCTTAGCGGTTTGTCTCCACATGTGATTGAAAATGTAGTTACGCTCTGCTTCGGTATTTAAAACCATTTCAGCAGATACGTTAACTCCCGTAATTTTTCCGCTTTCCGTATCAATTTTAGACAAGCTCCCGTCGTTTCGAACAAACAATGTTTTATTGTCTTTGCTCAAAAATAATGTACTTGGCGATGATCCTAGTTTGGCTAAAATTTTTGTTTCTTTCGTTTTAGTATCGGTTACCCAAAGGTCGAATCCTTTTTCAAAAGACGCTAAATAGAACAACTTACTACCTTCGTCATTAAACACAAAATCTGCGATAGATGAGCTGTTGATTGTAACACGAACTTTTCTGGTTTCAAGATCAGTCAAATCAGGATTCCAAGCTACAACTTCCTCTTTTTTAGGAGTGTCTTTCTTGTTTTTATCAGTACTAGCAGCCGTTTTTTTGTCCTCGGCTTCTTTTTCTTTATCTTTTATTTCTTTTGCAAGAGCAGCTTCTTCTTTGGATAATTTAAAATTTTCAAAGTCTTTTTTATCGAAAAATACCGCGTACACGTCAAGTTCTCTGCTGCCTTGATTGGCCAATGATTTACGACCTTCTTTGCTGCTCAGCCATGCCAATGCTTTGCCTTTCATTTGTTGTTTGGCCGCATCTTCGCCAAAACCACTCATAATTGGGTATTTTGTTTCGGAGCCATCGGCTTTGATCATTGCAGTATGTGTAGCATTAAAATTACCCATGCTATCATCTACAAAAAGCCATTTGCTATCATCGCTCCAGTTGAAACCAAAATCGCCATCAGAATAACTGTGGTTTCTACCTTCCGGTAAAATAGTTCTTGTGGTTTTGTTGGCTAAATTATACACACGAACAATGTTGCGTTCTTCAACAAAAGCAATTTCTTTTCCGTCTGGGCTGAATTTAGGTAGGAACTCTTCTTTGTCAGATGTAATCAATTTTTCTTCCTTGATTAAAGTAGCAGCGTAAAAATAAGCTTCTTCTTTTCGTTCTATTTTTGCGGTAAATAAATCCCAACTGTCACCACGCTCTGAGGCATAAATAAGAGTTTTGCTGTCTGGTGACCATTGCACATGGCGCTCTTGCTCCGGTGTATTGGTAATTCTTTTGGTACTTCCACCGTCGGCATTGGTCACAAAAATTTCACCTCTGGAAACAATTGCAATTTCTTTTCCGTTCGGGCTTGGCACAAATTCTGAAATAGAACCTGCAATAGGCACGTTTTTCTCTACATTGCCTTTACCATCATTCTGGATTGTAATTTTTACTTTTTGTGGACTTTGGCCTTCTTTCAAAGTGTAAATTTCACCGTCTTGCGAAAAGCACAAAGTATTGTCTTGTGCTACGCTTAAATGCCTTACCGGATTGTTTTCGAAAGTAGTTAAGGCCGTTGCTGTTTTAGCGCTAAGGTTTTGCTTGAAAATATTCTGATTGCTGCCATCAGCTTCGCTCAAAAAGAATATATGTTGATTGTCATTGCTGTATACCGGCTCGCGGTCTTCGCCTTCGTAAGTGCTTAGCTGAGTGTACGTTTTTTTGTTGATATCAAATACCCAAATATCACGGGTGACAGAGCTAGTGTGGTGTTTGCGTAATGGGTCTTCATATCCTTTGCGGTCTTGAAAAACAATTTGATTTCCTGCTGCATTGTAGCGCGCATATTCTATTCCGCCCTCAGTAACCAATACCGGTTTTCCGCCAGTTGCTGCAACCGTGTATAAATTTTGGAACAAACGCGGCGAGTAAAAATGGATGTTATTGTTGCTCGTTTGACGGCTAGAACCAAATAAAACCTTTTTGCTATCAGGTGAAAAATCATACGGATAATCAGCCGCTGAGTTAAAGGTTAATCGGGTAGGAGTTCCTCCAGTTACGGGTAGCGTAAATACATCAAAATTTCCGTAGCGGTCACTAGCAAAAGCAATTTGCTTTCCGTCTTTGCTCCAAACAGGCATCATGTCATGTCCTTCATGAATGGTAATAGGAACTGCGGTACCACCTTGGGCATTGACTACATAAATATCACCTTTGTAGCCAAAGGCAATATTTTTACCATCAGGAGAAAGCGCGGGATGGCGCAACCACAGAGCATTTTGTGCAAATGTTACCGTACTTGCTACCAACAACAAGCCACAGTATAATGAAGATTTTAAGTTCATAGTTTATTAGAATTTAGTTTTTAATTGAGACGGGTATTGTTCAATTTTGTTACAAGTTCCAATTGTTAATTTTGGATTTTGAAGAAGTTCCAATGATTGTTGGATTTTTAAAATCAGGCGATATTAATTCAATATGTACGTAGGGGAATAATACTAGTGTGAAAATTAATTGGGTGCTTATATTTATCCCAAAAAAAACAGAAGCCAAGTTTGAATTGACTTCTGTTATTGCATTTTATCTGAAAATGGAGAGCTATGATTGTACGCTAGATTTTAATTTTGTGATATGTTATTTGCTTTTAAAATCGCATCAAACTTAGCTTCGTTTCCTTGTTTTTTCATTGTGGCGTAAATCATTCCGATGATTTTTTCAGCATCAGTTCTATAAGGAGATTTTTGTGTTATATACAAAGTATAGGCTTTGCACATGTTCTCTAAACCTTTTTCTGGGTCGTTTAAATTATTGGCATAAATGTTTCCGATGCCATAATAAATCTCCGGATTTTGATTATCAATTGCTGCTAATTGTTGGTAGGTTGCAATCGCGTTTTGAAATTCGTTTTTGTATTGATAGACAATAGCCAAATTTTGTAAAGGCATGGTTCCTTGAGGATCTATGGCTATTGATTTTTTGTAAGCGGCAATTGCTTTATCAAATTCATTGAGTCGTCTGTAATTCAAACCCAAATTGTCCCAAGCAAAAGCAAATTCAGGATCTTCTTTTACTGCTTTTTCAAAACATTCAGCGGCTTTTTTAAAGTTCTCTTTTTTAGATTCGTCTAAACCTTTCGAATACCAAGATGTCGCTTTTTTATCATCCGAATAGGATTTGTTGTTGATTTTATCATTACTCGCAATTTTATCTTTGAGTGAGGCGCAATTAGCCATCAAGTAGCGTTCCAGTTCGTAATAGTATTTTTTGTATTCTTTTGAATCTTCATTGAGATTCATTTCAATATTGACTTCTTTTTTACCATCAACTTCGGTAGCGTTTTTTACTTGGTCGTCTAGATTCATCATTTTGCTGCCCATTTGCAAAATCGAAGCCTGCTTGTTGATGCAATTACTTACGTCTTTTGCGAGATCTACTTTTGATTCGTTATAGGTCGAGATCGAATCGATGCACAAGCAACCATTGGTAGCGAGTTCTTTTAAAAAATTTTCGGTTTTAACGCTGCTGTTGTTTTGTGCGACTGTTTTGCCACTTGCTAAGGCAAAAATAAATAGTAAGGCTGATTTTTTTAAGTTCACTGTTGTTTTGGTTTTTTTGTTAGTTATTTGATGAAGAATTAATAATCAAGAAGGTGCTTTACTTGAAACTCTAACAAGAAGATTAAAGAACGTTTTACAAAAATACTTTGAACGGGTAACAATGAGATGTTATGCTATAATTTCAAATATGGTATTAAATTTTATTCGTAATCTTTTTTTTTCTCTATGTAAGAGCCAAGCTGAAAGTATTGTCATCAAAACAATGATTATGTTGAAAGTAATGTGTACTTCTTTAGGAGGAATAACGATATAAAGAAATAGGTAATTAAACATTATTAGCAAAATTGGCGGGAAATATTTTACCCATGCAATTCTAAATTTTCCAACAGGTTCCACACTATAATTAACAAGTAATTTGTTTTCAGCAGATTTATAATTTCCTTTTAAAAAATATAAAACAGGTACGAAATTAGAATTGGTTGTAAGTTCAAAATTAGAGTTGTCAAAACTGCCATAAAAGCATTTCTGATTAGTATTAAAAATTGCTAAAAACCCCATCGGAATCTTGATTTTAGGCGAGCCAATTTTTGTATTCGCCTTTAACCGATTCCTAAATTCATCTATATTTATTTTTGATACCATCAAGTTCATATTTTAGATCTATCCTTTAGGCGCTAGATTTTACAAATTAAGTTGACATCTCATACCTAAATTGGCTTAAAAAGAGTTCTGTTTTCAAGTTTTAAGATCCTTTATCTGTTGTGTTTATTCCCAAAACATTTTTTGATTATGAATTGAGAGAAATAATACTTCCTGCCCGTTTTCGTTAAGTGTTTTTTTTATGTCAAATGAATAAGAACCGCTTGATTTAGTGTTGTGGTCAATACCACAAATGCTCCAATAATAATTGTCTAATTTTTTTAACTTGATTAGTCCATTAACTTCTTCAATAGGTAAACTGCCATCAAATTGAAAGGTGTCAAATTCGATAAGCGCTGTTACACTATCTTTTTTTAATGTGCCTATTGAGGTTTGTCCAATTTTTAAAGATTCAATATCGCTATCAGTTTTGTTATAAAACTTAGCCTGAAATTTTCTTTGGTTATTCACAAATACCAAACAGCAAAAAGCTAATAAAATAAGTATTACTGCTGTGGTTGTTTTAGTTTTATTGGTCATTTGGGCTGCTTTTCTTTACGAAGTTGATTTCTTTCGGTGCTGCATCATTGAATGAATTTTTTGTCGAAACCAATTTTTTAAGTGATATTAAGACGTTGTGCGCGTAATAAATTTAGCGAATTTTTCTTTCATTTTAAAATGACCTATAAAAGGATTCCGTTTTTAGAGCAAGGTTCTAATAACTTCAATAGAAAATTTTAATTCAGAACATAAATAAATCGTATGGACAAGAAGTTTTATCTAATTTACAACGCTCTAAAACTACACTATTGTCCTTTCCTCTCAATTAGGGGTATAGTTTTGAATAGCATTTTTATTCACTTTTCACCCTAGTAGAATGCAACATGTCAAACTTCCAGCCTTTATCGGTTAAAATGGCCGTAGCGCTTTCTAGCCAATGTGCTTTTCTAATAATTTTATCATCAACAGAAATGGTTGCATAGTTGTGATAGGCCACCCAAGCTGTTTTGTTGGTCACTTTGATATCAATAATTTCAATTATGTTTACTCGCTTTGGCATTGGTAATTTGAGTTTGGCTTTGTTCAAATGTGCTGCAATGGTATCGTTATTCCACACCTCACCGTGTTCTAAAAGCAGGAAATCTTTGGTGTAATACTTCTCTATGTTTTTCGGTTCGAGTTCGGACCAGATTTCATCAAACGATTCGAGTACTAGTTTTTCAATCCTTTTTTTGTGGGTTTCATTTGAAACTTGACCGAATACCATCGAATTAAAAAACAGCATCAATATTATGGTGTTACGCGTGTTCATTGTTGTTGGAATTAAGTTATAGTGTCTCTTCATTACCGAATTAGGAACTAATAGCAGTTGTTGGGCAATAGTAATTCAGTGCTTCACTTTGCTGTTAATGTTCATGTACAACAAATTGGACCTACTATTTTGATGAATTCAAAAACGTAACGAATCCATCACTATTTGGGTCCTTTACAACTATAAAATTGGTAATATTTTTCATATTCACAACATCTGCTTGCGCTTTACTAATTTCCTTGCCATTTAGTACGTATTTTAATTTTTTTGAATCATATGCTTTCTCTTGTGCGGCTTTATACAGGATAACACCATTTATTTTAGCTTGTTGTCCCCATAGTTTTTCTACTAGATCAGCGTTTTTAGGGATAACAATTAATTCTTCTTTTTTAAGATTATTCCAAACCGGATGTTTCAGACCTAATTTAGAATAAATTTTTGCAGAGTATGGACTTGTAACTATAATGGGATCAAGTCCAATGATAGATTGCTGTATTTTCTCTTCTACAAAATTCTTTAAAGAGAGTTTTTCAGTTTTATTAAATCCTGAAAGACTAAGTACTAAAACAAGTAAGATGAGATGTTGCTTCATTTGATTAAGAGTTTTTCTGTATGTTATAA
Organism: uncultured Flavobacterium sp.; assembly: GCA_964566045.1. Taxonomy (GTDB): domain Bacteria; phylum Bacteroidota; class Bacteroidia; order Flavobacteriales; family Flavobacteriaceae; genus Flavobacterium. The sequence continues at coordinate 8,421 of CAZMHK010000039.1, read as the reverse complement.
ATTATTTGTACTAAAAATACGCTTTATTTTTTAGTTATTGGAATTCAAATCGTTAAGATTTCAAAACGGTCCCCGAAGTCTTACTTTTTTGAACAAGATATTATTAGAACTAGTTGCTGAGAAAATATTTTATAATTCCAGGTCATGCATCTAAGAATTCGCAAAGAAGACCATAGTTTGTAATAACGTTTTTTAAATACTTCGAGTAGAGATGAGATAAGCTTCGGTATTCAATATTTTTATTTGATTGGTTTTAATAAATCTTCTTGATAGCTTAGTAATTTTTGCTTCGTTAAAAAAAAGCCTCTTGACAAAAGAAAAGCGTAGTTATTCATTGCCGAAAACAGTATTTCTAAGTTCTCTTCCAAGTATTTGTCATTTCCAAAGTACTGCCAAGGATTTGAAAGATACAATTCAAGATTTTCTTTTATTTCGGGAGTAATTTCAGTCTCGTAATCTGGATTCTTTAATATTTCAGAAATTTCTTTTTTTAACTGTTTTTCAAGTACTTCAACTTTACTAAAATTAGACTTAATTTGTTCAATAGGTGTTGTGTAATTAATAAAATACAATTCATTTGAAAGTTGTGTGTAAAGCTCATATTTGCCATTAAATTCACTATCACTATTAAAAAAATTCTGATACAAGTTTTCCAACGAGAGTTTTCCGTCAGCTTGCTGCTCTAGACTTTTAAAGTAATTAAAAATTTCAATGTCATTTCTCTTTATATTTTCATTTAATGCTACTAGCTCCTTTTCTAATTCAGAAATTAAATCTTCACAATTTTTCTTATCGTATTTAACACCATCATAATCAAAAGTTTTGATTTCAGATTCCTTAGCGGAGATTTGTTTGATCATTGCGATGTCACTTTGTAATGCCAACATCGTATACACTTCGTCTACTTTAGCGTCTGAAAACAAATGTTCGAGGGTACTATTTTTTGTAATTTGGGTTGCAGAGCTTATGTCAAAATTCAACGGATTTTTGGTATCGTAATATCCATTGTAAATCTTAGAAAAACCGTTTTTTAAAAAATCCTCTGTAAAGTCGGATTGAAATACCTCACAACTAATTACCTTGCTTTCTCCGGGATAGATGACATCTTTAAAAATCTTATCCGTAAGTGTTTTTTGGGTTTTCTCAATTGTTGCAAATAAAAGATTGGCAGGTTCATTATTAAGATTTGAATTTGATAAACCTGTTTTTTCCAGCATGGCAATTCTATCCTCAGTACTAGGATGTGAAGCCCATTGGTCTGTAATAACGAGTTTGGATTTGTTGAATTTATTTAGATCATCTTCAGATATATTGGGTAAATTGTTTGTAATTTCAATGTTGTTATTTTTTGCAAAAAAGTTTGTTACAAACAAGTGTTCTGTATAAATATTTTCAGATTTTATATTTTCAGGAATTTTACGGTCATAGAAAGACAACACAGAGCTCATAGAATGATCAGCTAAAGAGGATCTAAGTAATGCATTTTTTAATGGTTCATAGCCCGTAACATGCGCCGCTATTACGTCTGCATGGAATTCCATTTCTCTAGAAAGTGCCATATAGCTTTTATTAACTACACCATAAATTTGTCTCAAAATCCACTTCACTCCTTCAATAATTTGAATGGCAATAATTACAAAAATGGAGAAATAGCCACTAGCACTTGCCCATTTTGAAATCATATTATCGTAGGATTTATTGTCGAGTAATAAATTGAAAATAACTTGATTTACATTGTAAACATAACTGCCTACTTTCATGGTTTTTTGAGAAAAATGACCAAATTCGTGACTCAATATCGCTTTTAATTCTGATTGTGTTACTGTATTGACAAGTCCTAAGCCAATTTGCAGATTTTTCTTGACAGGAAAAAACATACTCCAAAAGCTAGAGTCGTAAAATACAGCCGCATTTACATCTGTTGACAGGTATACTTTTTTAGGAAAATTGGTTTCCACCTCATTAACAATTTCGTCAATCAGTGCAAAAAGTTTTGGTTCATCTGATCTTTTTATTTCAGTAAGATGCGATAAGTCAGTTTTGTGTGATTTGAAAATAAATTTTAAAAGAAATATTAAAACAAGAATACCCAAACTAGCCAAACCAATTCCTATGGCCAGGGTAAAAAACATGGGATGGCTTGCTATCAGCATGATTCCTACGTAGATACATAATGCAGTCAAAGCTACGGCCAAAACTAGCATTAGCAAATAAGTTGTAATGAATAACAGTATCGCTAAAACTGCTTTAGTGGTTTGTGTTTTAAATTCAGGTGAAATTTTTATTTCTTTCATGGATTTATCCTGTTTTTAGTTAGATGCAAAAACAACATTTTGCCACTTCAAGAAATAGCTTCGTTAGTAACCGCATATTTTTTGCTAAGATATAATTTCCTACGAAATGTCAAATTTAAATTTAGACATTTCTTGCAATTATGCGAAGTGATTTTTAAATGAATAGGCTTTTTTGATCCTTCCTTTCAGCATTTTCAGAAAAAATGACTATATTTATGAATAGGAAAAAGTGAAAACATAGTATCGTAGCACAATTCTTGAAGTTGAAAAGTAATGCCTTGTTTGTTATTGGAATTTTTTATGTCACAAAGTGCAATTTTATGCAATTATTGCAAGGTTACAGCAATAGCGATTTATCACCATTTTTTGGTTATGTACCCATCGCTACCGCACGAATCCTTTCGTGTGGTACTTTCTACTCAATCACTATACATTCTAAAAACGATGACATCATCAACTAAACCTTTCTGTCCTGCATAATCAATAGCACTACTATACACATAATCTTCTGGTTTGTAAACTAAACCTTCTTCTACAGGATTATTATGCACATAATCAATTTTTTGTTGAATAACTTTATTGCTCCACAGTTCAATAGGTTTATTGTCATGTCGCCAAAACTGATAATGCTTTACGTTAGAACTTTTTTCAGCTTCTTTCTTAAAAAAATCTAATAAGAACTCTCTTCTACTTTCCCTAGAATTTTCTTGAATACTTTTTACAATAGATTGACTAGTAAATCTTTTCAAATCTCCAATCAGTAATTCTGGTTTTTGATCGTTTATACTTCTAAAAACTAAATGCACATGATTACTCATTATACACCACGCATGAATTTCTAATCCTTTATTTTTTTGGCAAAAAACCAAACTTTCTAAAAACAAATCTTTATACTCGTTCCTAGTAAACACATCTAGCCAACCTACCACTGCAAAACTTATGAAATACAAACCTTCAGGGTTATGGAATTTATAATTTCTACTCATAAATATTTCATTTATGTCATCAAATTAGATTCTTTAATTACGCACCACACGAAAGGATTCGTGCGGTAGCGGGGGAAATAAAATCCAAATTAGAAGTTTGCCAAAACACTTTTTCTCGTTTCTCAGTTTTACTATTCCATTTATACATTTCCTCAAGTTCACTTGCTGTGGCGTCAGCATATTTGAGAAAATATTTTGTGTTTGGTTTCAATGTTTCTACTACTTTAAAAACAGCTTGCGTTAGGCTCTTTTGCCCCTTTAAGATTTCTATTAGCGTAAGTTCGATTAATTCTCCCTTGTCACTTTCTAAAAAAACTTTTCTTGTTTTAAATGCTTCCACAGTTTTCTGACTTTCGCCATATCCCTCAATGATAAACATTGAATTTAAACTAATGTTGCTCTGTTGTGGAAAAAATTGCATGGCAGACCACGCACATTCTGCTAAAACAGAATTGATTGAAAACAGTAGTGTTATGCATAGAATTAGATTTCTTCTTTTCATATTGAGTTTTTTTATATCGTTGATATTTCTGTTAACATTGTGCTGACTTACATTAGTTGTAAACATACTAAGTAACTATTCTCTGTTGTGTTGATTTCTCTAACTTCGTACCGCAAGATATAGTGTATAGCCGAAGACATTCACACAGAAGCTCAAGATTTAAAGGACGTTTATTTTAAACACTTTGAGCAGCTGGTTTTTTATTTATTCAAATTTCCAATCGTAAATGCCACAAACATTATTCCGCTTATTAGTGCAATAAAATATGCAAACTTTTTTATGTCGTCAAAATTTCTATTTTCTTTTAAAATTACTTTTCGGAACTTTTCAGAAACAATTGCTAAAATTGAGCTTATGAATAATAATCCGATTGCTAAATTTATTCCAATTCCAAATGGAGAACCTTCGGTTTCGCCTTTTACAAAAAATGGAATAATGTCTGATAGAAAAAGTAAGTTCCAAGCAACAATAAAAAAAATAGCAACTGATTTTTTTAACGGAAATCCACCTTCGTTTTGCTTTTTTATAATTTCCAAATCGTTCGAACTTATTTCGCTATTTAAGTTTTGCAAAAATCCAGTTTTTTTAATTTCGCCGATTACTGAATTCGGGTCTTTGAATGTCCAAAATATAACTTTAGGATTATAATTTTCTATTCTGTGGTTAATTTTTATTCCTTGTCCAATTAGCGGAATAAAAGTATAAGGTTCAATTGAAATTATGTCTTTTGGTTGAAACATTAAATTAGCAACAATTGAAGCGTTTATTTTTAATATTTCCTTGTCAACATATAGATCAGCAAAAGGATAACTTGCATTTGCCATTCCAATTCTTGCTCCACCAGTTAAAGTAAATTTTTCACTCATATTTTTTTAAATTATTCTAAATTTTGGTTGTTTTTCTTTCGGATTTCTGCATTCCTCGAAACGGACGCACAACTAGCTGCTGTGCGAATGTCTCTGACTTCGCATCGCAAGTTATATCATATAGTCACACGTATTTTCACAGCAGCCTACAGTTTTAAGAATGTTTTATTTTAAATACTTCGAGCAGTTGGAGGTATCGTTATATATATTCTAATAGACGTTCTTTTTCAGACCACATTATCGGTTCTTTTGTTGTTTTTTCATTTAAAAGTTGAAATAAAGAAGATGACCTTTCCAGAGAATAACCTTCGGATTTATCATTAAAAATTGTTAATCTTTCATCTATCAAATTTTGATATTTTGATTTGAATGTAATTTCAAAGTTAACAATTGATTTTCTTAAATCATTTTCAAAATAACTTGGAGTTGAACCTGTAACATATGTAATTAAATTTATTTTCGATTTTTTTGTAATAATCGCATTAAATTTAATGTTTTTATAATCATCTAAATAATGTCTTAATTTCACATTATCATTATAGTTTATCTTTAAAAATGTGTTGGCATCACTTCTAAAAGTTTCTCTTTCTTTTTCTTCTTTTTCATCTTTGTATTGTATGCAAAATGAATTTACAGCACCTACAATAAAATTAGCTAAATCAAATACTGCACTTGGAATTTCTTCAATTTTGTTACAGATTTTGTAATAAAATTCAATGCCTGATTTATCTAAAATAGATTTTACTTTATAATTCATGGAATATGAAGAAATTATTCTTCGTATTAAATCCTCTGATTCTTCAAAATAAGGAGTTTCATAATAATTTTGGTCAATCCAACCGCTATCAGTAACTACGATTTTTTGATTAGTGATAGTTACAAAAACGGAAACAAATTTGTTGTTAATGGTTTAAAATGAAGTTATTATCTCTAAAGCATTATCTCTTTCTTTGAAACTTGTTAGGTTACAAAAAGATTTTTTTATTTGTTCAATTACTGTTTTATTTTCCATTACTCAAAATTAATATTATCAAAGTTAATATTATTATTTTCTTCAAAACTTAATTCTTGAATTAGTTGAGAAACAGTTGGAAAGTTATTATCATTTAACTTTGAATTCGTTTCCATACAAAATAATGAAATTCCAAAATTTATATCGTTTGCAATTATTTGAGCTTCAGTTTCATTTTTTAAAGTTTCATTTTTGTACGCTATGTAATTTCCATTTTCATCAAATGAATTGAAATGTGGAGTTTTTATTGATTGTTCTTCAAGTGGAATTTCTGGATTTTCATTTCGGTGAGCAGATCCATCAGAGTCAAATCTAAAGTATGGTTGTTTAATGAAATTTTTACATCGAAGTTTTATTCCATATTTATTGTCTCTTTTACTTTGCTCAATCATAAAAACGATACCTTCACTAACAGTATTGTGTTGGACATTAGATTGGCCTTCAAACCAATAGATGTTGTTTTTTTTGGTCTTAGGATAATTTCTTTATCTAAAATAATTTTTTCTTCGTAAACTAATTCATTAAAAAAATTGAATTGGTCTTTTACTTCTATGTTTTGTTTATTCACGTTTCGTTTTTTTAATATTGCTGCTAAATGATTTATGGACTTAAAAAACCTTTCCAAAACTGCCCAATTTAGCGGAATTAAAAAAGTTCCATTTCACCATCTTCATCCCTCAAATATATTAAAATAATCTTACAAATTGTTTTTTCAAAAACGTCTCTGTAAATATTATCCGTCTCAAATAGCCCCGATAGTAGCGGAAATCCTTTGCGGTGGCGGCAGCCAAAAGCAAAGATTGTAGCGTATAGCGGGAGTTCACGCCTGCTGAAAACGGTTGATCTGCTCCAAAAAAAAAGCCGCCCCAATTGGGACAGCTTTTATCTGGTAAGATTCCGAAGCAAGTTCGGAATAAGCGATTCACGCCATTTTATTTCATAAAATGGGTTGGCTGCTTATTTAATCAGCTCGAAACTTCTTTTTACAAATGCGGTTAAGGCTTCGCCTTTTAGCAAGTTTTGAGATAGTTTAGCTAAGTCTAGCGCTTGTTTTACTAGGCTTTCTTGAGCGTCTTTGTCTTTGTTGTTTAGGATGCTGCTGGCCAATTCAGAGTTGGTGTTTACTACTAAATTGTACATTTCTGGCATGTTGCCCATCCCGAACATTCCGCCACCGCCGGTTTGGCTCATTTCTTTCATACGGCGCATGAATTCTGGCTGTGTGATGATAAATGGTGCCGAGTTGCTGTCTAGCGCTTCTAGTTGTACGCTGTACGTTTGTTTTGGTACAATGGTTTCTAGAACGGTTTTTAGGCTGGTTTGTTCTTCATCTGAAAGTTTTGAAATAGTAGTTTCGTCTTTCTTGATCAAGTTGTCAATATGATCCGAGTCTACACGTACAAAAGTCAGGTTGCTGTTGTCGCCTTCAATTTTCTGGATTAAGTGCGAGATAATTGGAGAGTCTAGCAACAATACTTCGTATCCTTTGTCTTTGGCTGTAGCGATGTAAGAGTGTTGCGCATCCTTGTTTCCGGCGTACAAGATTACCAGTTTACCATCCTTATCAGTTTGTGTGGCAGCTAGTTTTTCTTTTAATTCCTCAAGCGTGTGGAATTTACCATCTACGGTTGGGTAAAGTACAAAGGCACCTGCTTTTTCATAAAACTTGTCTTCGGATAACATTCCGTATTCCAAGACAATTTTAATGTCGTTCCATTTTTGCTCAAAATCTTCACGGTTTTCTGTGAACAATGATTTTAATTTATCGGCAACTTTACGCGTGATGTAATTAGAGATTTTTTTAACGGCAGCATCAGCTTGTAATCCTGAACGAGATACGTTCAACGGAATGTCTGGCGAGTCTACCACACCTTTTAACATCATTAAAAATTCAGGTACAATTCCTTCTACGTTATCGGTAACATAAACTTGGTTTTGGTACAACTGAATTTTGTCTTTCTGGATTTGCAAATCAGAACCTAGTTTTGGGAAATACAAAATACCAGTTAAGTTGAACGGGTAATCTACATTTAAATGAATGTGGAATAACGGCTCGTCAAACTGCATTGGGTACAACTCGTGGTAGAAAGTTTTGTAATCCTCAGCAGCCAATTCAGTAGGTTGTTTAGTCCAAGCTGGATTTGGGTTGTTGATGATGTTGTCAACGGTGATGGTTTCGGCAACGGCATCTTCTGGAGCGTCTTCTGCCTTCGGCAATGTTTGTGTTTTGGTTCCAAATTTAATTGGAATAGGCATGAATTTGTTGTACTTGTTCAACAATTCTTTGATTTTGGCGTCTTCTAAAAATTCTAAAGAATCTTCAGCAACGTGCAAAATAATTTCAGTACCACGTGTAGTTTTATCAGCTGGTTCTAAAGTGAATTCTGGGCTACCATCACAAGTCCAGTGTGCAGCAGGCTCATCTTTGAATGATTTAGTGATGATTTCTACTTTCTCAGCTACCATAAAAGCAGAGTAAAAACCAAGACCAAAATGTCCGATAATTCCAGAATCTTTAGCAGAGTCTTTGTATTTGTCTAAGAACTCTTCGGCTCCTGAAAAAGCCACTTGATTGATGTATTTTTCAACCTCATCAGCAGTCATTCCTAAACCTTGATCGATGATGTGTATTTTCTTTCCTTCTTTGTCAATTTTTACCTCGATCATTGGGTTGCCATATTCTACTTTGGCCTCGCCAATACTGATCAGATGCTTTAATTTTAAAGTAGCATCGGTACCGTTCGAAATCAATTCTCTCAAG
>CAZMHK010000038.1:0-23005 GCA_964566045.1 uncultured Flavobacterium sp. | reverse complement strand
AGTAAGAGAAGAATTAGATTATTTAAAAAGTGTGATGCGTCCAAAAGCATCTGCAGATATTGCTGAGGCGAGAGACAAAGGGGATTTGTCTGAAAATGCAGAGTACGATGCGGCCAAAGAAGCGCAAGGAATGCTAGAAATGCGTATTGCAAAACTCGAAGAAATACATGCCAATGCCCGATTGATTGACGAAAGCAACTTGGACTTGTCTAAAGTTTTGGTACTATCAAACGTAAAGATTAAAAATCAAAACAACGGTATGGAAATGAAATACACCTTGGTAGCAGAAAGCGAAGCCGATCTTAAAACTGGAAAAATTTCGGTAACCTCGCCAATTGGTAAGGGTTTACTAGGGAAATCAGTAGGAGAAGTTGCTGAAATTACAGTACCAAACGGGGTGTTGAAATTTGAAATTCTTGAAATTACCAGAGACTAAGTTTTGAAATAAAAGTTGAGGTTCAACAAATAAAATTGTAAGTATGTCAAGTATTTTTACGAAAATTATTCAAGGAGAAATTCCATGTTACAAAATTGCCGAAGACGATCGTTTCCTGGCGTTTTTAGATGTGAATCCAAACGCAAAAGGTCACACACTTTGTATTCCAAAACAAGAAATCAATAAGATTTTTGATATGGATGACGATTTGTATGTAGGGCTAATGCAGTTTTCTAAAAAAATAGCAATTGCACTCGAAAAAACAGTTCTTTGTAAACGCGTTGGGATGGCAGTTGTAGGACTCGAAGTCCCTCATGCGCACGTGCACTTGATTCCGCTAAACGAAATGGATGAAATGCGTTTTCAAAATAAAGTAAGTCTTACCACCGAAGAATTTACTGCACTGGCAGCAGCAATCGCAGCCAACTTGTAAAAATTAAAACATAAAGAATTAGAAAAGGAATACGACAAAAACGTATTCCTTTTTTTATGAATTAGAAGGAGAGTCTTGTTTGATTTTTAGCAGTACCTGCATGGTAGTTCCTTTACCAATTTCAGACTGTAACACTTTAATTGTGCCTTTGTGATATTCTTCTACAATTCGTTTGGTTAACGAAAGTCCCAATCCCCAACCACGCTTTTTTGTAGTAAAACCGGGCTCAAAAATAGTTTGAAACTGCTTTTTTTGAATGCCGCTGCCTGAATCTGTAACGTTAATTTTTACCGTGTCAGCGTCGGCAACAATAGCCAGTTGGAGTTTTCCTTTTCCTTTCATGGCATCAATGGCATTTTTGACCAAATTTTCTATCGTCCAGCTGTGCAAAATAGGATTAAGTTGTACCCAAACCGGATGTTTTGGAGCGCTAAAAGTAAAGTCAATTTGTTTCGAAAACCGAGATTGTAAGTAATCATAAGCCTGTTGTGTTTCGTGAACAATATCAGTGCGTTCTAGCTTGGGTTCCGAACCAATTTTTGAAAATCGGTCGGTTATTGTTTGCAGGCGTTCAATATCTTTTTCTATTTCTTGCGTGATCGAGGCGTCAACGTCATCTGCTTTCAAAATTTCGACCCAACCAATTAATGAGGAGAGCGGCGTACCTATTTGATGCGCAGTTTCCTTTGCCATTCCGGCCCACAATTTATTTTGCGTCGCCATTTTGGTACTGCGGTAAAAATTATAAACTAAACCGCCAAAAAGCACAATTATTAATACCAACGCAAGCGGATAATACTTCAGTTTGTTCAGTAACGAGGAGTTGCCGTAATACAGTTTTTGAAATTTTCCGGGTACATATTCAATGACAATAGGATCATTTTCTGATTTTAAATTTTGTAAAAATGCTTGGGCTTTGCTTTCGTTTTTAACGATAACTTCATCAATGTTAACGGTATTGATAATGCTGTCTTTTTCGGTTAAAATAATTGGAATGGAGGTGTTGTTGCTAAATATTTGTAAAGGCAATTCCACTTCAGTATTTTCATCGGCGTTGATCAGCGTTTTTTGTGCCTGCGCCCATAAATTCATTTTTAATCGTTCTTCATTTTTAAAAATTTGAAAAAACGAATACGTATTCCATAAAATCAAGGAAATGATTAAAAACGAAGCAAAAATGATGACCCAACGGGTGGTGTTTCTACGTTCAGAAAACTGCATAAGGAAAATTTTGAATGCTAAAGATAACGAAATAAATGCGCTTGTATTTTAGTTTTTGATAAAGAATTTTTGACATGACCACAAGCAATATAATTTTGTTTAAAATGTAGCAAGCCATTCTAAAAACCAAATTCATTTACTTACTTTTGTATGCTACAGTAAAAAAATGTCTTTATGCTAACGATAGATCCTAAAAGTATTTCTACAGCTCAATTACAAGGTTATTTGCAAGGTTCAGTAGGTCCAAGACCTATTGCGTTTGCCAGTACAATGGATGCCGATGGCAATGCCAATGTATCGCCTTTTAGTTTTTTTAATGTGTTTAGTGCCAATCCGCCTATTCTTATTTTTTCGCCAGCACGCCGTGTTCGAGACAATACCATTAAACACACGCTTATTAACGCTGAGGTAACCAAAGAAGTGGTAATTAATGTCGTGAATTATGACATTGTACAGCAAATCTCGTTGGCTAGTACAGAATATGCTGATGGGGTAGATGAGTTTGTAAAATCAGGATTAACGCCTGTTGCTTCTGATATTGTAAAACCGTATCGAGTAAAAGAATCACCGGTACAATTTGAGTGCAAAGTCAATCAAATCATTGCTTTGGGTTCTGAGGGTGGTGCAGGTAACTTAGTCGTGTGCGAAGTAGTAAAAATTCATATTGACGAGGCCGTTTTAGATAGTAACGGAGCTATAGATCAACATAAAATTGACTTGGTGTCGCGTTTGGGTGGCAATTGGTATTCTAGATCCAATCAAGGACTTTTTGAAGTGCCAAAACCACTAGCTACTTTAGGAATTGGAGTAGATGCAATACCCGATTTTATCAAGCAAAGCCCCGTGTTTAACGGAAACGATTTAGGAATTTTAGGAAATGTTGAAGCCTTGCCTACAACCGAAGAAGTTAGTATATTTGTACAACAAAATTTTGCAGTAAAAGCCGTTTTGAGCTCCGATGATCCTGAAAAAGTTCAGCTCGAGGCTAAAAAATACTTGAACGAAAATGATGTTGACTCAGCTTGGAAAGTTCTTCTGGCTGAGCCTATTAAACAGAGCAAAAACAATTAATATAGAGAAGATGGAAGTAACAGGAAAAATTAGAATGATTGATCAAACTAAAGAAGTTGGATCAGGCGGTTTCAAAAAAAGAGACGTTGTAGTAACAACTGATGAGCAATATCCGCAGCACATTTCGGTACAATTTGTACAAGATAAATGTGATTTGCTGAATAATTTTCAAGTAGGGGAGTCAGTGAAAATTGATATCAATTTAAGAGGTAGAGAGTGGACTAACGCACAAGGCGAAACTGTTTATTTCAACACTATTCAAGGTTGGAGAATTGGAAAATTGCAAGCAGAAAACGCTGCAGCTCCGCAAATGCCACCTATGCCTGCTGCACAAGCTTTTGCACCGGCAACCAACTTAAACGAAGAAGAAGCAGACGATTTACCGTTCTAAGATAAACTTCCAAATTATTGAAATTCCAAATTCCAACTTGAACCTGTTTTCATTTCGGAATTTGGTTTTTTTTTGAGCCAAGTCTGCCTTTTTTCAATTGATCTAATCATGCATTACCTTTCTGAAACACTTTATTTCCCGAACGTCAACCAAGCCAATCCCGATGGAATTCTTGCTATTGGTGGCGATTTGTCTCCTGAGCGTTTGCAGTTAGCCTATAAAAGCGGCATTTTTCCGTGGTTTGAAACCGGCGACCCTATCCTTTGGTGGTCGCCAAATCCTAGAATGGTTTTGTTTCTTGAGGAGCTAAAAATCTCCAAAAGCATGCGCAACGTTCTCAATAAAGGTGAATTTTCGGTTACCTTCAATCAAAATTTTAGAGATGTGATTTCCTACTGTCAAAAAGTAAAACGCGACGGTCAAAACGGAACTTGGATTACTAATGACATGATTGAGGCCTATTGTAAATTGCACGACTTAGGCATCGCAAAATCAGTAGAAGTGTGGCAAGATGATATCTTAGTTGGCGGTTTGTATGGTGTTGATTTGGGTCATGTTTTTTGTGGCGAAAGCATGTTTTCGTTAGTTTCTAATGCTTCCAAAGTGGCGTTTATTGCTTTGGTAAACCACTTGAAAAATGAAAATTATAAGCTGCTCGATTGTCAAGTTTATAACCCGCACCTTGAGAGTTTGGGTTGTAGAGAAATCCCTCGCGAGGAGTTTATGCGAATTTTGCAGCAGCAGTAGGGCCTATTTCCAGCTGTTTGTTACAAGTCCTCCCTCAAAGGCTTATTTTTCTAAAGCCATCAAAGGAGCTTCCTGCCGGTCGCTCTTTGCTGTCTCGAAAAAATAGCCTTTTCAGTCCGGGCTTTTCACGTCCATCTGGGGCAAAACGCCTGTTTTTTCAGGACTTAATAGATTGCTTGACATAATTAAAACTGCAACTTGCTAAAACTCCAATCTAAAGTTTGATACAAAACCAATTCATTTTTCAAAGTTGGTAAACCTATAATTAATTTTAAGGTTTCGTGTGCCATCATCGTTCCTATCATGCCAGGTAGAGTGCCCAGCACGCCATTCAAACTGCAATTTGGTACCTCTTTTGGATTGGGAGGCTCTGGAAATAAATTCCTAAGATTCTTATTTCCGTTATGATTAAAAACAGCTAACTGACCTTCAAAACCTAAAATACTGCCATAAACTAAGGGTTTGCCCAAAGCTACACAAGTATCATTCACTAAATAACGGGTGGCAAAATTATCTGATCCATCTACAACTACATCAAAATCTTGAATGATTTGAACAGCGTTTTCAATAGTTAGCTTCGCTTCAAAAGCGACTACTTTAATCAAAGGATTCAATGCTTCTAATTTTTCTTTGGCAATTAAAGCTTTTGATAAGCCCACTTGATCTTCGGTGTACAAGATTTGTCTGTGCAAGTTGTGAATTTCTATTTTATCGAAATCAACAATCCCAATAGTTCCTACTCCAGCGGTCGAAATGTATTGCAAAATAGGACAGCCCAAACCGCCAGCGCCAATGACCAAAACCCTTGCTTGTTTGAGTTTTTCTTGTCCTGAATCACCTAGTTCGGGCAACATTGTTTGTCGGTTGTATCGTAAAAATTCTTGTATGATGCTCATTTTTTTAAGTCTTAAAGTTTGAAAGTCAAAAGCCAAACTAGAAATTAAAGTCGATTTCTTTTGACATTCGACTTCATGAAATTTGACTAAATGTTCTATCCCAGTCTTTCCAAACAGGTTCGTATCCATGGCTAGAAATAAGAGCCGCAATTTCCGAAGCAGAACGTTCGTCACTAATTTCAAATTGTTCTAAAGATTGCGGATCTACTACATAACCACCAGGATTGGTTTTGGAGCCAGCACTCATACTTGTTGTGCCGAGCGGAATAATGTTATTTCTGAATTTTTCATTCTCGCGAGTCGATATAGAAATCTCTAAATCCTCATTCCATAAACGATAGGCGCAGATGAGTTGAGTCAAATCTTTGTCGTCCATAATAAAGTTGGGTTGAATTACTCCTTCCGCAGGGCGCAATCGTGGAAAAGAAACTGTGTATTTGGTTTTCCAATAGGTTTTTTGGAGATAATCCAAGTGCAAAGCATTGAAAAAACTATCAGTACGCCAGTCCTCTAATCCTAACAAAACGCCCAAACCTATTTTATGAATTCCAGCAGTTCCAACGCGATCGGGTGTTTCTAAACGATAATCAAAATTGGATTTTTTCCCTTTGGTATGGTATTGTTTGTAAACATCCCGATGATAGGTTTCCTGATACACCAATACAGAATACACTCCAGCATTATGCAATTGTTCGTATTCTTCTGTTGATAAAGGTTGCACTTCCACAGAAATTGTCGAAAAATCATTTTTTATTTGAGCTACAGACTTTAGAAAATAATTGATGTTTACCGTATAATTGGCTTCGCCAGTTACTAATAAAACGTGGTCGAATCCTTCATTTTTCAAAGCTTCAACTTCCATTGTGATTTCGCTTTCAGTCAGAGTCTTTCGTTTGATTTTGTTATCAAGACTAAAACCACAATAGGTACAAATGTTTTGGCATTCGTTGCTCAAATACAAAGGCGCATACATTTGGATGGTTTTACCAAAACGCTTTTTGGTTAATTCGTAACTTATTTGCGCCATTTGTTCCAAATAAGGTTGGGCAGCAGGCGAAATCAAAGCTAGAAAATCATCGAGATTGCGTTTGGTTTTGGCTAAAGCTTGCTCGACTTCTTTGGTAGTTGTCTGATAGATTTTGGCTTGAATTTTGTCCCAACGATATTGTTCAAAAACCGATTTGAATGTGTTCATAGTTTTGCTATTTTTGGCACGCAGATTTTCAAAGTTTTTCGCAGATTTTTTACATATGTTCCTTAATTTCTCAGCGTAGATCTGCAAAATCTGCGTGCCAATTTTTAATCTTTAAATTATATTTTATTAACAATCCGCTTGATGTCTTCTAAAATCTGGACAGCATTGAAATTAACTAATATTCTAAAATCGATTTGCATGTGTTTATTGTTTTGCTTTTTTTGGCACATAGATTTTCGCGGATTTTTTTATAGCTGCTCCTTACTTTCTCTGTGTAAATCTTCAAAATTTGCATGCCATTTTATTTTGATTATATTTCAGTAGCAATCCGCTTAATATCCTCTAAAATCGAGACAGTATCGAAATTAACTAATATTCGAAAACCGATTTGAATGTGTTCATTGTTTTACTTTGTTGGCACGCAGATTTTCAAAGATTTTAGCAGATTTTTTACATCTGTTTCTTAATTTCTCTGCGTAGATCTGCAAAATCTGCGTACCAATTTTTAATCTTTAAATTATATTTTATTAGCAATCCGCTTGATGTCTTCTAAAATCGAGACAGTATTGAAATTAACTAATATTCTAAAATCGATTTGCATGTGTTTATTGTTTTGCTTTTTTTGGCACGCAGATTTTCGCGGATTTTTTTATAGCTGCTCCTTACTTTCTCTGTGTAAATCAGCAAAATCTGCATAGCATTTTATTATGATTATATTTTATTAGCAATCCGCTTGAGGTCTTCTAAAATCTAGACAGCATTGAAATTAACTAATATTCTAAAATCGATTTGCATGTGTTTATTGTTTTGCTTTTTTTTGGCACGCAGATTTTCGCGGATTTTCGCGGATTTTTTTATAGATGCTCCTTACTTTCTCTGGGTAAATCTTCAAAATTTGCATGCCATTTTATTTTGATTTTATTTCAGTAGTAATCCGCTTAACATCCTCTAAAATCGAGACAGTATCGAAATTAACTAATATTTGAAAACTGATTTGAATGTGTTCATTGTTTTACTTTGTTGGCACACAGATTTTCAAAGATTTTCGTAGATTTTTTACATCTGTTCCTTAATTTCTCTGCGTAGATCTGCAAAATCTGCGTGCCAATTTTTAATCTTTAAATTATATTTTATTAGCAATCCGCTTGATGTCTTCTAAAATCGAGACAGTATTGAAATTAACTAACAAACCCAGTTTTTTATCAGTCAATTTTAAATAATTGGTAATTTGTTTATAATGAATAGGTGCTAAATCTTCCACAGATTTCAATTCAATAATTACTTTATCTTCAACTAATAAATCAATTTTGAAAGCAATATCTAATATGATTTCGTCATAAGGAATGGTGATTTCAAGCTGTCTCTCCACTTTTAAATCCAATTTAGTTAATTCATAGTATAATGCACTTTCATATACAGATTCAAACAAACCTGGACCTAGTGTGTTATAAACTTTGAAAATAGCTCCCCTTATTTGATATGAAATTTCATTTTCTGTCATATTTTTTTGAATTTAAAAATTAGCATTAAATAAATGTACTTGTTTTATTTCAAAAATGATTAACGTAACTGTTTGGTAACTAGAATTTTTTAAATCTGTTTTCACTTTTTATCTGCATAAATCTGTAAAATCTGCGTGCCAATTTAAAAATCACTCGTATAAAAATGCCGTCAAAGGACTCGAGGCCACTGCTCGATTTACCTTTTGTGCTAATTGGGCTTCGTATGCTTTTCGTCCTGCAATTACCGCTGCTGCGAAAGCTTCAGCCATCAGTTTTGGATTTCCAGCAACAGCAATAGCGGTGTTTACCAAAACAGCATCAGCGCCTAATTCCATTGCTTTTGCGGCATCAGAAGGTGCGCCAATTCCTGCGTCAATGATGACAGGGACTTTAGATTGTTCGATAATAATCTCTAAAAAATCGATGGTTTTTAGTCCTTTGTTACTTCCAATAGGAGATCCTAATGGCATTACCGCTGCTGTTCCGGCATCTTCCAAACGTTTGCATAAAACAGGATCGGCATGAATGTATGGTAAAACGATAAATCCTAATTTGGCCAGTTCTTCTGTTGCTTTCAAAGTTTCAATCGGGTCAGGTAACAAGTACCTTGGATCGGGATGGATTTCTAGTTTGAGCCAATTGGTTTCCAAAGCTTCTCTTGCTAGCTGCGCTGCAAAAACAGCCTCTTTCGCATTGCGTGCACCCGAAGTATTGGGTAATAAATTAACTCGTGGATGTTTGAGATGTTCTAAAATTGCATCAGTTTCGGTTTCTAAATCGATACGTTTTAGCGCTACGGTAACCATCTCACTCCCAGATGCCAAAATAGCTTCTTCCATTTGTTGATTGGAACCAAATTTTCCAGTCCCTAAAAACAAGCGCGATTCAAAGGTTTTATCTCCTATTTTAAATGGTAACATATAGTTTTTCGTTTAGTTGCGTGATTAATACGGATGGATTTTCGCTTTTGGTAATTAAACCCGAAACTGCAATACCATGAACACCGGTTTCCATTATATTTTCAACATTTGTCAGTTGGATTCCTCCAATGGCATAAATGGGAATTTGTATTTTTTTAGCTTTCATCTTTTCGATAATGTTGCGGTAGCCTTCTACCCCTAAAATGGGACTTAATTTTTCTTTTGTTGCTGTAAATTGGAATGGCCCTAAGCCAATATAATTACAGCCATTTTCAATATGATTTTGAATATCTTCAAAAGTATTGGCAGTTGCTCCGATAATTTTTTCACGACCTAAAATGGTTCTCGCCGCTGCTACATTCATATCGGTTAAACCTACATGAACTCCATCAGCATTTAATTGCTGTGCTAGGTGCACATTGTCATTAATGATTAAATAGGCTGAAAAAACGTCACACAAAATTTTTGCCGTTTCTGCAACATCAAAAAGTTCAGCGGTGGAAGCATTTTTGAAACGCAACTGAATCCACTCGCAACCGTTGTCAAGCGCTTTGCGAATATTGAACAATTGTTCTTCGACCGTGTTTCCTTGAGAAATATATTGTAGTTTATGGTACATAATGATATCCTAGTTTTGTGGGGTTAGATTGTAAGTATGCTTCTATATATATTTTAGCGTTGATACAAGCGGTTTTTAGTTCTTGTGCCAAAGCCAAATGAGATGTGATCGCAGATGACAATACGCAACCTGATCCGTGTTTATCGAAAATTTTAGTAGTCTTTGGCGCCAGTTTCAAGTGTTCATTTTTTAAATACAAATAATCAAAGCCAATTTCGTTTGGATTGTGACCGCCTTTTAACAATACGGGGCAATGTTTTGAAAGTAAAATGGCTGTTGTTTCTGCATTAATTTCTTTAGAAGATAATTGTGAAATTTCATCATAATTAGGAGTTATCAGTTCTAATTCATTTAAAACATCAACTAAATCGTTTTGATTTTCAATAATCAAAAAGTCGAAATTGGTAGTCGATTTTAAAACAGTGTCCCAAACTATTTTTGTTTCTGGCGAAAGTTTTTTTATCAAAAAAACAACTGCTTTTAAAAATGCCAAAGAAGGAACAATACCAATTTTTACGGCTTTTATATCGTAAGAATTAAATGTTGTTTGAACAGATTGCAAAACAAAATCCAAATCCGTCCATTGTATGGCTACAAATTCATTTTCGGTTTGAATGGTATTTGCAGTACTAATAGCAAAGCCATACACTTGATGTTGCTCGAACGTCTTTACATCTGCCAAAACTCCTGCTCCTGCCGAAGGATCGAAGCCTGCAATGCTTACTACAAAAGGTCGTGACATAGTTTAAAATTTTCTATTGAATGGTTGTTGTTCCAAATACTGCCTAAAAGAGCAACATCATCAAACCCAAATGCTAATGCAGTTTTGATATTTTCGGATGTAATTCCTCCAAGAGCAATCAATGCGGTTGTGATATTTTTTCGTTGTTCTAATTCTTTTTTGAAATCCAGATTCGAAACATAATTAGGTTTAGAAATACTTTCGAAAACAGGGCCAAAAAATGCATAATCAAAAACACTTGACAGCGCTTCAAAATCGGACATTTGATGAATAGAGGTGGATAGAGTATATCCACTTTTTCCCCATTTTTTTAATTGTTCTTCGGGTGTTTCTATTCTTGTTTTTTCTGTAAAATGAATGCGATCAATTCCAAATTCTAGCGCTATTTGATGATGAGTATGCAACACCAATTGTTGTCTGAAAGTTGTTTTTATTTTCGATACAAATGTTTTCATTTCTGTTTCTGAAAAATCAGGTTTCCTGATATGAAGTAACTCCAATCCATTCTCAAATAGAGCGTGTATGGTGTTGATTTCGTTTGCTATTTGAATTGGACTTGTGATTACGATCATTTTAATTAGATTCTGAAAAAGAAAAAAGAGTATAGAAAATAGACTGTGATTTAGATCTATTCTCTATATTCTTTTATCTATTCTCGTCTTAAATATAAATTTCTTTTCCCTGTTCAATAAACTCTTCTGATTTCTCCTTCATTCCTTTCTCGGCTTCGGCAACGTCACGAATTTCCTGAGAAATCTTCATAGAGCAGAATTTTGGTCCACACATCGAGCAGAAGTGAGCCAATTTTGCTCCATCAGCAGGCAAGGTTTCATCGTGAAATTCTCTAGCAGTATCTGGATCTAATGACAAGTTGAATTGGTCTTCCCAACGGAATTCGAAACGGGCTTTGCTCAAAGCATTATCACGGTATTGTGAACCTGGATGTCCTTTGGCTAAATCCGCAGCGTGTGCGGCAATTTTATATGTAATCACACCGTCTTTTACGTCTTTTTTGTTGGGTAAACCAAGGTGTTCTTTTGGCGTTACATAACACAGCATAGCACAGCCGTACCAGCCAATCATAGCGGCTCCAATGGCAGAAGTAATATGATCGTAACCCGGAGCAATATCAGTGGTTAATGGACCTAAAGTGTAAAATGGCGCTTCGTCACAATGTTCTAATTGCTTATCCATATTTTCTTTAATCATGTGCATCGGTACGTGACCTGGTCCTTCAATGAATACTTGCACGTCGTGCTTCCAAGCTATTTTTGTTAGTTCGCCCAGCGTTTCTAACTCGGCGAATTGAGCTGCATCGTTGGCATCGGCAATAGAACCTGGACGCAATCCGTCGCCTAATGAAAAGGCAACGTCGTATTGTTTCATAATTTCGCAAATCTCTTCGAAATGGGTGTACAAAAAGTTTTCTTTATGGTGGAACAAACACCATTTGGCCATAATAGAACCACCACGAGAGACAATTCCGGTAACACGATTAGCGGTCAAATGAATGTAGCGTAGTAAAACCCCAGCGTGAATGGTGAAATAAGAAACGCCTTGTTCTGCTTGTTCGATTAAGGTATCACGGAAAACTTCCCAAGTCAAATCTTCGGCGATTCCGTTAACTTTTTCCAAAGCTTGGTAAATAGGCACGGTACCAATTGGCACGGGCGAATTACGGATAATCCATTCTCTGGTTTCGTGAATGTTTTTCCCTGTAGATAAATCCATAATGGTGTCAGCACCCCAACGGCAAGCCCAAACTGCTTTTTCAACTTCTTCTTCGATTGATGATGTAACTGCGCTGTTGCCAATATTGGCGTTAATTTTTACCAAGAAATTACGCCCTACAATCATCGGTTCACTCTCAGGATGGTTGATGTTGTTGGGGATAATAGCTCGCCCTCTGGCTACTTCGCTACGAACAAATTCGGCTGTAATTGGCCCCACCCCAGCCCTCCCCGAAGGAGAGGGAGTGTTTGCGCCCCAACTATCTCCTTTATGTTGGCATTGCATCGCTTTTGTTTGCGCTTCAATTTGCTCATATTTTTGGTTTTCACGAATGGCGATGTATTCCATTTCGGGAGTGATAATGCCTTGTTTGGCGTAATATAATTGGGTAACATTGGCACCTTTTTTGGCGCGCATGGGTTTGTGTAAATATTCAAAACGCAAGTGATCTAACTTTTCATCATTCAGGCGGGATTTTCCGTATTCGGAGGAGATTTCGGTTAGTTCTTCTACATCATTACGGTCCAGAATCCATTGTTCACGGATTCGAGGCAGTCCTTTGCGAATATCAATTTGGATGTTTGGGTCTGTGTATGGGCCTGAAGTGTCGTAAACGGTTACCGGTGGATTCTTTTCTATTCTGCCGTTAGATAATTTGGTATCTGCAAGCGAAATTTCACGCATCGCTACTTTTATGGGGTGGATTTCTCCATCGATGTATACTTTTTTCGAATTTGGAAATGGGGTTCTAGATATTTTTTCTTCGTTGTTCATTGGTTTGTGATTATGGAGATTGGACACGGATGACACGGATTCGCTAAAGCGAAGACACGGATTAATACAGATTTTTTTATTTTGAGTTGAATTTGAAGCTTGTCTAATTTTCGCACTGAAAACTGAACACTACGACTGAACACTCTTTATCCGCCTTGAGTTGCGGAGATGATAAGAATCGTGTCGGTTTCTTGTATGGGATGCAAATTCCAATTAGATTTTGGAATGACGGTATTGTTAATGGCCACAGCAATTCCGTTTTGTTTTTCGGGAATTTCTAAGTCAAGAAGTGCTTGAACCGTTAGGCTCTTGGCGGCAAAATGTTTTGTTTGGTTGTTGATTTTTAGTTCCATTCCTGTTGAGTTTAGTATATAGGTATACTTTAGGAATGGCTACGATGGTACCCAAATATGGTACAATGAAGTCATCTTACTTTTCCCTACGCTAGTATGAACTAGATCAGGTTCAGAGGGTAAAATCTCAGCCTACCGTGGTAGACACCCCTAAAGTGTGAAGCAAATGTAATGAAAATTATGAATTTTAAATTATAAATTATGAATTTCGTTTCCAACAATTTTCTACATGATCATTGACCATGCCTGTGGCCTGCATGAAGGCATACATAACGGTGGAACCCACAAATTTAAAGCCGCGTTTTTTTAAATCTTTACTTATAGCATCAGAAATTGGTGAAGTAGCAGGAACTTCTTTTAAGTTTCTTGGGAAGTTGTTAACGGGTGTGTGATCGACAAATGCCCAAATATATTGTGAGAAACTTCCAAATTCTTCTTGAATTGTAATGAAATTTTGAGCGTTGGTGACAGCCGAATAGACTTTGAGTTTGTTGCGAATGATACCTGCATCTTGTAATAATTCTTGAATTTTATCATCAGAATAGTGCGCAATTTTTTTGTAATCGAATTGGTCAAAAGCAGCTTTGAAATTTTCTCTTTTGTTCAAGATGGTAATCCAACTTAGGCCTGCTTGAAAGGTTTCAAGGAGTAAAAATTCAAATAGAGTAGTGTCATCATAAACGGGAACGCCCCATTCTTCATCATGGTATTTCATGTATAAAGCACTAGAATGACACCAGCCACAACGTATTTTATCAGTTATAATCATTCTTTTTCAGAGGCTAAATAATTTTTGATCATATAATGCCCTAAATAAATTAAAGGAGTCAAGAGTATGGCCGTTCCAAGCTTAAAAGTGTATCCTGTTAATGCTGAGGTTAGGAAAGTTTCAAAGTTCATTTTACCTGGCAACCAAAAAGCAATTCCTAAAACAATAAAAGAATCAAATAATTGCGATATGACGGTTGAACCTGTGGCCCTGAGCCATATTTTGTTGTTTCCAGTTCGATTTTTAAAAAACCAAAAAACAGTAACGTCTATTAATTGCGATACAAGAAAAGCGATAATACTACCCACAATAATCCACATGCTTTGACCGAAAACGGCGGTAAATTGGGCATCGTTCACAGGGCTAATTCCTTTAGCAGCTGGAATAGTAATGGCTAGGAATAAAATAATAAACGAATACGCAATTAATCCAGCAGTGATCAAGGATAATTTTTTTACTCCTTTTTCGCCAAAATAATCGTTGATTAAATCTGTAGTCAAAAACACAATAGGCCAAGGCAAAATACCGATGCTCATTACAAACGGACCTATTTGAATTAGTTTTCCACCAATTAACTCGGCAGTAACCGCATTAGTGATAAATATTCCGGCAAGGATGATAAAGACAAGTTCTTTTTTGGTTTGGAACATAGAATTAACTTTCGTCAAATTTAATAAATTAATGAGAATATTAGAGAGTTGTTATTGTGGCTAGCTGTTTTATCTTTAAATCCCCATTTTGCTAGTAATCAGTAATAATCAAAATTTAAAGTAAGAAAATATTCTATTAAAAATTTGGTTCATTGTTTTTTTTTTTTTTTTGATTTGTACTCGGACGTCCAAAACCTCTTACTAAAAAGTTTAGTGAGATAACAATCAAATATTTTAAAACTATGAAAAAATTCTTATTATCTTTAGCATTTATGCTAATGTGTTCGTTTGCTTTTGCAAATTCTGCAGAAATAAATAAAGTTTCAAAAGAATCAATTAAATTAAATCTAGTTAAAACATCATCTTTAAATGAGGATGGCATTGTTGTTAAGTCTTGTACATACGATGTTATAGATGCTAGAACCTTGAAAAAAGTCGGCGAAATCACAGTAACTGATGTGCCTGATATATTACCTTGTAATGACTCAAAACTTGTAAGGGACATAACTGAATACATAAATAGAATAGAGTAACAATTTAGAGCAATTTTTTAGGGCAGTCTTTGAGACTGCCTTAATTTAAAATAGAAAAGGATGAGAAAAATTATACTTGGATTGATTTTATTTTCACAAATTAGTTTTAGCCAAAATGCAAGTAAAACAAACTTAAATGTTGAGTACGATGAATATCGAATATTTACTCAAGGTTTTATAAATTTAGATTTAGGAACATTATTTGTCTCCAATCAAATATCCTATTACAATTCAGTAGTGCAAAAAAAATTAACAACTGATTTAGTTCCTAATGAAAGAGCAATCATGTTCACTAAAGGTACTGGTGATAAAGAAATTTTACCAGAAATTATTATTGATAGAGAAAAGAATTTATTAACAGAGCGACTATTTGAAGATTCACATCTTAATAGCTATTTTGCTGTTCAAGAGCCACTGCCAAAAATGAATTGGAAACTATTAAATGAAAAAAAAATAATAGGAAAATATAATTGTACAAAAGCAGTTGTTGAATTTAGGGGTAGAACATATACTGCTTGGTACACAATTGAAATTCCTATCTCACTTGGTCCTTGGAAATTTAATGGTCTTCCAGGCCTTATCTTGGAAGTTGATGACGAAAAAGGAGTTTATAAATGGCAAGCAAAAACAATTTCCTTTAATAATAATCTTTCCGAAAAAGAAATTCTTGTAAAAATTCAAAACGACCCTAAGTTTGAAGCTATTTCTTTTAAAGATTATGATGCTAAAAAAATTAAAAAAGTTCAAGATAAAATTCAAACTATTAAAGCTAGAAGTGGAGGTAGAGGTGCTCAGTTTGGAATGATGACCACTTTTGAATTTGATAAAGAGCCAATAAATGAGTATCGCTCAAAAGTGGAGTTTAATTAAAGTGATGCAATTTATTTTATCGCAGTTAAAAAATGTACAAACAAAACCTTAAGTTATTGTATTCCAAATGTAAAATAGTATTGTCTATTTCTATATTTATAATTTTTAGCAATAC
This sequence comes from uncultured Flavobacterium sp., assembly GCA_964566045.1. Taxonomy (GTDB): domain Bacteria; phylum Bacteroidota; class Bacteroidia; order Flavobacteriales; family Flavobacteriaceae; genus Flavobacterium. The sequence continues at coordinate 7,037 of CAZMHK010000038.1, read as the reverse complement.
TGTTTTTTCTCAAACGGTAATAAAAGGGAGCATTAAAAATAATGAAAATGAAAGTGTACAAAATATAAGTGTTTTACTTGTAAACGAAAAGGAGGACATACTAGACTACACTTTTACAACAAAAAATGGTTTTTTTTCGTTTGAAGTGTTCAATCAGGATAGAAAATTTCTCGTTTTTAAGGGAATTGGTTATGAAGAAAAAAAAGTTGAATTAATCAATAATAAACCAAAATCAATTGAACTTGATGGCCTAATATTACAAACAAAATCAATAGAACTCAAAGAAATAGTGATTGATGTAAAAAAGCCAATATTTGTAAAAAAAGATACCGTTATTTTTGACTCAAAATCATTTCTGCAAGGAAATGAGCAAGTAGTTGAAGATTTACTAAAAAAAATACCTGGATTAAATATTGAGGCAAACGGTACCATAAAAGTAGGCAATCAAGAGATTGAAAAAGTAATGATTGATGGCGATGATATGTTTGAAAAAGGATATAAAATTCTAACTAAAAACATGCCGGTAAATCCAATTGATAAAGTAGAATTATATCATAATTATTCTAACAACAAACATCTTAAAGGTATTGAAAATAGTAATAAGGTTGCCTTAAATCTTGTATTAAAGGAGGATGCTAAACGGGTGTGGTTTGGTAATACGCAATTAGGTTATGGCTTAACTTCTGAAAACAGATATGAAGTAAGAAGCAATTTAATGAATTTTGGAAAAAAAAATAAATATTATTTCCTCACTAATTTAAACAACATAGGTGAAGATGCAACTGGTGATATAGATAATTTAATTAGACCTTACCGTATTGATGAAGCAGGAAGTATAGGGGATGACCAAACCGTTAATAAACTGCTTGGTTTAGGATTTGACACACCAAATCTAAAACAAAAAAGAACCAATCTTAACAATGCTGAAATGGTCTCTCTCAATAGTATTTTTACCTTATCCGATAAAGTAAAACTCAAAACCTTAGGTTTTTTTAATACAGACCAAAATAATTTTTTTAGAAATGGTTTTCAACAATTTACCGTTGGCACTACAACTTTTACCAATACTGAGGATTTTAAAGGAAGAAAAAGACAGTTAACGGGCTTTGGTAAAGTAGATTTTACCTATGATATTTCTAAAACCAAAACGCTGGAGTACGCTGGTAAATTTAATAAAACGAATGAAAAGAACAGGAGTGATTTATTGTTTAATTCCGATTTATTGAACGAACGATTAACGGCTAATAATCAACTTTTTGATCAAAAATTAGTTTTTACCAATAAGTTTAAGGATAATAAGGTTTTCTTACTATCAGGAAGATATATCAATGAAAAAACACCACAAAATTATACAGTCAATCAATTTATTTTTAATGATTTGTTTACTGAAGATGCAAATAGCACCTCTCAATTTAGCGAAAACAAAATGCAATTTGCAGGTGTTGAAGCTCATTTACTAGACAAAAAGAAAAATGGTGATTTATTAGAGATTAAAGTAGGCAATCAATTACGCGTAGATAAATTGGATACACGCTTTGTATTATTAGAAAGTGAAAACACTCTTCCTTTGCCTAATGGTTATCAAAATGAATTAGTTTATTCAACTAATGATATGTTTTTGACTGCGAAATACAGTGTCAAATTAAGTGATTTTACTTTACTAACTCAATCAAATTTTCATCAATTATTCAATCGATTAGAAAATTTCAATATAAAATCAAACCAAAATCCATTTTTTGTAATGCCTAAAATTGGCATAGATTGGACAATTAACGACATAAATAAAATTCGTACTTCGTATTCTTATAGCACAACAAACGCCCGTGTTTTGGATGTTTATTCGGGATTTGTACAAACAGGATTTCGTTCCTTTAACAAAGGTTTAGAAGAGTTTAATCAGTTAAATTCATCTACTGCTTTTTTAAATTACACCTACGGCAGTTGGGGTGACAAGTTTTTTGCAAGTACATATATCTTTTATACCAAAAACAATGACTTTTTTAGTACTAATTCGATCATTACCCAAAACTTCTCACAATCTGAAAAAATCATTATTAAAGACCGCGAGCTATTATCTATTTCTTCGAGTATAGATCGTTACTTTAAACCGATTAAATCCAATTTGAAAGTCAATTTAGGTGCTAGCAAAATTAATTTTAAGAACATAGTAAATAATTCTAATTTCAGAGAAGTAAAAAACTTTAGCGCTTATTATGGTTTAGAGTTACGTTCCGGTTTCAAAAGTTTTTTTAATTATCATATTGGTTCAAAATGGAATTACAATCAGGTTAAAACTACTATCACAAATGATTTTACTGACAATATGAGCTTCCTAGATTTATCGTTTATGGTAAGTGATAAATTTAACTTTCAAGTGCAATCTGAACGTTACTTTTTTGGAAATTTAAACAAAGAAAATAATAAATATTATTTTCTGGACTTAGAGGCGCGTTATGTTGTTAAAGAAAATAAGTTCACTATTTTCCTTTCAGGAAACAACTTGTTTAATACCCAAACTTTCCGCAATTACAGTATTTCTGATATCAATATTTCGCAAACCGAGTACCGTTTACAACCTAGATATGCCCTCTTAAAAATGGAGTATAGGTTTTAATGAGTTAAGAAAAAGTGTTTACGCTAGCATTAATTTACCCATGTGTTTTACAAAAAAAATCTACACCTTTTTTACAGCTGTAAAAAGGATGTAGATTTTTAAACAATTGCCCTCACACATTGCACATGTGAGAGCGATAACAACTAATTAAAAACGAACTAAAATCTATAAGTCAATGCAGTAGAAATTGATCTTCCTGGCATTGGTCTTGCTCTTACGAAATTTACTGCATTATCTGTGATATTACCTTCTTCTGTTTCAGTTATTGCTAATGTGTTCAACAAGTTATTTCCTGATACATTGATAGATAAACCTTTGGCAATTTCAACTTCTACAAATCCGTTGATGATAACAAACCCATTCATTACAAGTTGGTTAGAATCTTGTGCAAATGCTTTTGTTTGTCCTATGAAACTAAGTCCTAACGTGTTTTTGTTAGCACCAAACTTGTAAGTTGGGATCACGTTGTACATTAATTTTGGCTGTCTTCTTGGTTCATTACCATTGTTGTCACCTGACGTGATTTCGGCTTTTGTGTAAGTTAATCCACCTGTGAAATTAAAGTTTTCGTTTACTTTGTAAGCAGACTCAAGCTCTAAACCAAATGACTTGTAATTGTTTTGAATGATGGTGTTTGATGTTGCTTCAAATCCGCCTTGCTCATCAGTTTTAGAGTGAAAAGCAGTAGCGTACACATAACCACCATTAAATTTTTGTTTGTAACCTACTTCCGCTTGAGTTAAGAAATCTAAAGCATTGATTCTGTTTCCATCAAGGTAATTCAAACCTGAAAATAAAATTCTGTCAGCTTTTGCAGATGCACCTCTACTCAAACGTGCAAATACAGATTGTTGAGCGTTCAATAAATAATTAGCACCTAAAGTGTATGATACATAATCGTAATCATAATCAACCGCAGTTGTGTTTACAGTATTGATAGCAAATGCGTTTTGTTCTGGTACAGAAATGTTGCCGTTATTATTGATGTCAATAGCTCTTGAAGTACCTCCAGCAAATGAACCTGTAACTTTTCCTAAATCATAACGTAATCCTCCCTCAATAGACAGGTTTTCTGTTGCGTCAAATGAAAGGTTAACGTAAGGCGCAGATGTGTTGTATTGCGTGTCATAGTTTCTTGCTAAGTTACCCCAAAAAGGTGTTCCATAAGCATACAAACCGTTTTCTGATTGTGATTGTCCGCCAGCATTAACAACATTGATAAGTCTTGGGTTGTTGTCAGATACTTCTTGAAGGTATGAGTTCCACAACCATGAAGTTGAAATGTTTTGGATAGATTTAAAGAAACCAGCCGTTACACCCACTTTTTCAAACTTTTTGTTGATACGCAAATCATTCATAAAGTTACTCATGTCGTTTAATTGCGTGTCAAACATGTGAATTCTTGCTACTAATCCGTTCGGATTGTTAAATGCTGCTCCGTTGTCAGCATAACGCAATTGTGATCCAGCTCCAAAAGAGTTTGCAATTGCTGCTCCGCTTGCTACCTCTGCAGGGAAAGGTGCTATAAATCCACCACTGTTAGATGAGAAACGACCGTTTTCAGTAATTTTCCAGCCTCCTTCAAGTTCAAAATTAGCGCTAATACCGATAGCTTTTGAAATTGGGTTCATACCATCAGATACTTTTTCTCTACGAATGTTTCCGTCAGGTCCTATACCTACATTTTGATTTAAAAACACAGATTGTAAAGCTCCATTTGTGGCGTCAAATCCTGGAATACTTCCCCAAATTGGGTTTGCATTAGTACCTGAAACTTGTACCGGCATTGGCATGTAACCGGCAGCTCTATCGTTTAAGAATTTAGTATAAACCGTAACTGATCCTTTTTCAAATTCTTTGGTAATGTTAAATTTGAATTGACCACCGTTGTTGGCAATAAAACCAGTTCTTCTTTGTCCTTCACCCACTCTGTAAAAACCACCTGCGTGAAAATACAAATCTTTACCAATTGAAGTTCCGTAGTCAAAATCAGTTCTAAAGGTATCATAATCTAATCCTAAAGTAGTACTTACAGATCCACCTTCAACTTTTCCGGTTTTGCTAATAAAGTTGATAATACCTCCAGGAGAGTTTGATGATAAGGTAGATGCTGAACCTCCTCTAATTGCTTCAATTTTGGCGATACTTCCGTCAAATCTTGTAAAAATATCAGCTGTTGCAAATGAGATGTCACCAAAAAGCAAAACTGGTAATCCATCTTCTTGAAGTTGAAGGTATTTAGATCCTCCAGATGAAATAGGCACACCGCGTACTGCAATGTTTGAGTTTCCTTCACCACCTGATGATTCTGCACGAATTCCAGGAATAGTTCTAAAAATCTCCGCTGTAGATCTTGGTGCTGATTGTGTAATTTGTTGTGCTCCTAATGATGTAATAGAAACACTTGATTTAATTTTTGTTCTAGGATTAGCAACTCCCGTTATCACAACATCATCAAGAACATTGTCATCAGCATTCATGCTGATGTTTTGCACGGTGTTTCCTGAAACATTTACTGCAGTTTCTATTTTTTTGAATCCAATGTAAGAGGTAACTAGGGTGATGTTTCCGTCTTTCATACCCGAAAAACTATATTTCCCGTCAACATCTGTCGTAGTTCCTTTTTGGGTTCCTTTTATGATAATATTTGCCCCAATAATTGGTAGACCTTCTCCATCAGAAACAGTTCCTGATAACGTAGCATTTTGTGCAAACGAAATGTTGAAGAGCATAAAAGCTACAATCAAAACAAATCTTTTCATTGCTGTTGTTTTTGTGTACATGGTTAATAATTTGATTAATGTGTAATTTAAATGGTTTATTTTAATCAAATTTATAATTAAAATCATAAGTAAAAACGATTGTAAAAACGAAAACGATTTCGAATTAATGAAAACGTTTTCGTTTTTTAATGCTAGGTTTTTAAGTTGTTTTAAACAGGAATTTTTAACTGATTTCCGTGCTGTTAACGGGTAGGATTTGACACGGTTTTTTGAGATGTTTTTTTATTTTCTTCTGCAGTTGTTTTTGGTTTCTTTTTTGACGGAGTTTTAGTTGTGCTAGTGGGTTTATGTTGATATGGATAATAGTTATTTTGGTTTGAATAAGGGTAAAAAAAATAGGCTATCCGTTTTTGGATAGCCTATTTTGAGAGTTTATTTTTAAGAAGATTATCCTAAAGAAGCTCTTTTGAAACCTGTAATTTCAACATTGAAACCTTTAACATAATCACCAACTTTTTTACTGTCATCTTTGATGAAGTTTTGATCAAGTAAAGCTTTTTCTTGGTCTAAAGTAGTGTTGTCAGAGATAAAACGTTGGATTTTACCAGGTATAATTTTGTCCCAAATTTGCTCTGGTTTACCTTCAGCTTTCAATTCTGCTTTTGCATCTTCCTCAGCTTGTTTGATAACTTCTTCAGTTAATTGAGAGAAAGAAATGTATTTAGGAACATTTTTTAAAGTTTTTCCTAAACGTTTTGCTTCTTCATTTTCTTTTTCGATAATAGCAATACGAGCAGCCAATTCAGACTCAACAAAAGCAGGATCAAAATCTTTGTAAGATAATGTGTCAGCTCCCATTGACGCTACTTGCATAGAGATATCTTTAGTCAAAACTTCAGCATTTGGTACAGCTGCAGAAATAGCAGTTAATGCAGCAATTTTGTTTACGTGAACATAAGATCCAACGAAAGCACCTTCTAAAATTTCAAAACCACCGATTTCGATTTTTTCACCGATAACACCAGTTTGCTCAATTAATTTTTCAGCAACAGTCATTCCGTTGAAATCTGATGCTAAAAATTCTTCTTTAGATGAGAAGTTGATCGCTTTTTCAACTAATTCTTTAGCCAAAGTAACGAAAGATTCATTTTTACCTACGAAATCTGTTTCGCAGTTTAAAGTGATGATTGCTCCTTTAGTTTTATCAGCATTGATAAAAGAAACAGCAGCTCCTTCAGAAGACTCACGGTCAGAACGGTTAGCAGCAACTTTTTGTCCTTTTTCTCTAAGGTTTTGGATTGCTTTATCGAAATCTCCATCAGCTTCAACTAAAGCTTTTTTACAGTCCATCATTCCGGCGCCTGTAGTTTGTCTTAATTTGTTTACGTCTGCAGCAGTAATTGTTGCCATAATATTTTGAATTTTAATGTTAAAAGTAAAAATTCCAATTTTCAAATCCCAAATTCCAATGTTATCAGAAAGTTATTTTCTGATTTTGGAATTTGGAATTCAAAATTTGGAATTCAAAATTTGATTTATTCTTCAGTTGCAGTTGCAGCTGGAGCTTCTGCAGTTTCTGTAGCTGGAGCAGCAACTTCAGCAGTAGCTTCAGTTTCTTTTTCAGTACCTCTATCAGAAAGACCTTCGATAATTGCAGCAGTAACTAAAGTTAAAATTTTATCAATTGATTTAGAAGCGTC
>CAZMHK010000037.1:0-23245 GCA_964566045.1 uncultured Flavobacterium sp. | reverse complement strand
TCTATGTTAATAGGAATTAACTTTTCTCCTTCAGACATAAGTTGTTATATTAAAATATTATATTAGTTTCAAAACGTGCCAAGATACACTTTTTAGATTTTTTTTTACCAATTTACAGCAACATATTTCAATGATTTATTAACAAAATTAAACCCGCTTTTAGTTGATAATTTAAGGTAAATTTAACTCTTAAATCGTGATATTTTTTGTCTCTTAGCTGACATGCGTAACAAGAGGAACGGTTTTTGTTTTTCAAAATGCAATTCATTAAATTTACGAGATCAAATATATAATATGGATGATAATTTTTCACCAAGAGTAAAAGACGTTATAACCTACAGTAAGGAAGAAGCCTTGCGTTTGGGTCATGACTTTATAGGTACTGAGCATTTAATGTTAGGTATTTTGAGAGATGGCAGCGGAAAAGCGATTCAGATATTGAATAACCTAGATATTGATCTAGAACATTTGCGCCGAAAAGTAGAAATATTAAGTCCAGCAAGCCCTACCCTAGAGGTCAATGTAGAAAAGAAAAATTTACATTTGACAAGACAGGCCGAGCGCGCCCTTAAAACTACTTTTTTAGAAGCAAAAGTATTCCAAAGTACCTCGATAAGTACCGCACATTTGCTGCTTTGTATCTTAAGAAACGAGAACGATCCTACAACCAAGCTATTGAATAAACTAAAAATAGATTATGATATAGCCAAAGAACAATACATTAATATGACGCCAAACGACGAAGATTTCAGAGAAAACTTGCCACGCAATGAGTCTTACAACGACGATTCAGGACAAGATGACAGTTTGAAAGAAGGAACTTTCAACAATCCGACAAACAAATCCAATAAAAAATCAAAAACTCCAGTTCTGGATAATTTTGGTCGTGACTTAACCGAAATGGCCGAAGAAGGCAAGCTAGATCCTGTTGTGGGACGTGAGAAAGAAATTGAGCGCGTATCTCAAATTTTGAGCCGTCGCAAAAAAAACAATCCTTTACTTATTGGTGAACCAGGAGTTGGAAAATCAGCAATTGCTGAAGGTTTAGCGCTCCGCATCATTCAAAAAAAGGTTTCGCGTACACTTTTTAACAAAAGAGTGGTGACTTTAGATTTAGCAAGTTTAGTTGCTGGAACAAAATACCGCGGGCAGTTCGAAGAGCGTATGAAAGCGGTCATGAACGAACTTGAAAAAAACGATGACATTATTTTGTTCATTGATGAAATTCATACTATTGTGGGAGCAGGTGGCGCTACAGGTTCATTGGATGCATCTAACATGTTCAAGCCGGCTTTGGCTCGTGGCGAAATTCAATGTATTGGAGCTACAACTTTGGATGAATACCGTCAATACATCGAAAAAGATGGCGCGTTAGAAAGACGTTTTCAAAAAATCATTGTTGAACCTACATCAGTTGAAGAAACAATTACAATTTTGAACAACATCAAAAACAAATACGAAGATCACCACAACGTGACCTTTACACCTGAAGCCATTGAAGCTTGTGTAAAATTGACCGACAGATATATGTCTGAGCGATTTTTACCAGACAAAGCAATTGATGCTCTTGATGAAGCTGGTTCACGTGTACACATTACGAATATCGAAGTTCCTAAGCAAATTTTAGATCTTGAGCGTCAGTTAGAAGAAGTTCGCGAGATGAAAAATGTAGTGGTCAAAAAACAAAAATACGAGGAAGCTGCTAAACTGAGAGATGATGAAAAACGCATCGAAAAAGATTTGGCAATAGCTCAAGAACAATGGGAAGAAGATGCTAAAAACAACCGTATTGAAGTAACTGAAGACAATGTAGCCGATGTAGTTTCGATGATGAGCGGCATACCGGTAAATCGTATTGCACAAACAGAAAGTAACAAGCTTGCCAAATTACCAGAGCTAATTGAGAACAAAGTTATTGGTCAAAAAGAAGCCGTTGTAAAAATTGCACGCTCTATTCAGCGTAACCGAGCTGGATTAAAAGACCCGAACCGACCAATTGGATCGTTTATCTTCCTTGGTCAAACAGGAGTAGGAAAAACGCAATTGGCTAAGGTTTTAGCAAAAGAATTATTCGACTCAGAAGATGCGTTAATCCGTATTGATATGAGCGAATACATGGAGAAATTTGCCATTTCAAGATTAGTGGGTGCGCCTCCAGGATACGTAGGTTACGAGGAGGGCGGACAACTTACTGAAAAAGTAAGAAGAAAACCTTATTGCGTAGTATTATTAGACGAAATTGAAAAAGCGCATCCTGATGTCTTTAATATGTTACTTCAGGTTCTTGATGACGGATTTTTAACGGACAGTTTAGGCAGAAAAATTGATTTTAAAAATACAATTATCATCATGACCTCTAATGTGGGTGCTAGACAGTTGAAAGACTTTGGTCAAGGCGTTGGATTTGGAACAGCTGCAAAAGTGGCTCAAGCAGATGACAATTCGAAAAGTATTATTGAAAATGCTTTGAAGAAAACATTTGCTCCTGAATTTTTGAACCGTATTGATGATGTTATTGTTTTCAACGCACTAGAGAAACACGATATTGATTTAATCATCGAAATCGAACTTAAAAAACTATATGCTCGTGTGGCTGAATTGGGTTACAATTTAAATCTATCTGATTCTGCAAAAGCATTTATAGCTGATAAAGGGTTTGACAAACAATTTGGTGCTAGACCACTAAAAAGAGCGATACAGAAATATGTAGAAGACACACTCGCCGAAGAAATAATTACTTCAAAAATTCTAGTAGGCGATGAAATATTCATGGATATTGAAGAAGGAGCTCAGGAATTAACCGTAAAAGTGCAGAAAGCTGGCGAAGCAAGCAACTTGTAAAAATCACTTTTTATTTGATAATAAACCCGTTACGTTTTTATAACATAACGGGTTTATTCTTTACAGTAAACCAACATTTTGTGAAAACAAATAGCTACATTTGAATTTTAAAATAAGATTAAATCCGCAATTTATGTCAGATAATAAAGTAATTTTAGGTAGCGAAGAATGGTGTTCTTTTCCAGAATTAGGCATTCCTACCATAAAAGCCCGTGTCGATTCAGGTGCTAAAACATCAGCATTGCATGCTATTAACATCGCACCCTTTATCAAAAACGATAGTAACTGGGTAAAATTTGACATCAATCCCATTCAAAATAACTTAAAAACAGTAATTCACTGCGAAGCTCCTTTAGTAGATAAACGCATTGTAAAAAGTTCAAGTGGTTTTAGAGAGCATCGTTATGTGATTCGAACAAATGTTGAACTTGGTAGTGGGCAATGGCCTATTGAAATGACTCTAACCAATCGTGATTCCATGGGTTTCCGTATGTTATTGGGTCGTGAAGCTATGAGCGGAAGAGTATTAGTTGACCCAGAGCAAAAATATTTACTAGGACAACCTACGAGCGATACTTTAAAAGAATTATACAAAAATTCAGAAAAGGCAAGTTCAGGATTACGCATCGGACTTTTGGCCAGTAACCCAGAATTATACAGCAACAAACGTATCATGGAAGCCGGCGAAATGCGCGGTCACGAAATGCACTTTCTCAACATAAAGGAGTGCTACATGAAATTGGATGCCAAAACTCCTGAAATTCACTATCGTGGTGGTAAGATTCTAAATCAATTTGACGCGATAATTCCGAGAATAAGACCAAGTATCACTTTTTACGGTTGTGCTTTGACAAGACAATTTGAAGCTTTAAAAGTATATTGCTTGAACTCATCTAATGCTATTACACAGTCGCGTGACAAATTATACTCGTTACAATTGTTACTCAATCATGGTGTTGCTATTCCTACAACAGGATTTGCCAATTCACCTTTGGATACAGATGATTTAATTAAAATGGTGGGCGGATCTCCTTTAATTGTAAAACTACTTGAAGGAACGCAAGGAAAAGGTGTCGTTTTGGCAGAAACTAAAAAAGCAGCGGAAAGTGTTATTAACGCCTTCAAAAGTTTAAATGCCAACATTTTAGTTCAAGAATTTATAAAAGAAGCTAATGGAAAAGATATCCGATGCTTTGTAATTGACGGAAAAGTAGTTGCTGCTATTCAACGTGAAGCAATGCCGGGAGAATTTAGAGCTAATATTCACTTAGGTGGAACTGCATCGGTTATTAAAGTGACTCCAGAAGAAAAGAAGATCGCCATTCGGGCAACTAAAGCAATGGACTTAAAAGTGGCAGGTGTTGATATTATTCGATCTTCAAAAGGCCCTTTGCTACTTGAAGTAAATTCTTCTCCTGGTCTTGAAGGTATTGAAGGAGCCACAAATAAAGATATTGCTGGCGAAATGATTAAAGCAATTGAAAAGAACTTCAGACAAAAAATAGAGCTTAAATAAAACAAAGCAAAATATAAGACTCGAAGTAATACATAAAAGGCAGTTCAAATTGAACTGCCTTTTTTCAAATTAAAGACTTTTTATCACAAATTCACTTCTTCTGTTTAGCTCATGCTGCTCCTCGTTACAACTTTCGTCAGGATTGCATTTCACAATTGGTAAAGATTCTCCATACCCTTTGGCAAAAATGTTCCCTTTCGGAATTCCTTTATTCAAGAAATAGTCCCTTGTGGCTTGGGCACGCTTTTCTGATAAATTACTATTGAACTTTTTATCTCCACGCGTATCAGTGTGAGATCCTATTTCCACCTTCATTTCAGGATATTTTTGCATAAGCGCTACCACTTTGTCAAGAATAACTTTTGATTCCTTACGGATGTACCACATATTGTAATCGAAATATATTGGATCTGTTTGAATTAATAATCGATTTTTATCTTTAACAATTTCCTTTTCCGTTGCCAGTATTCGCTCTACTTTTTCCTTCTTTAGCTGTTCAGCAAGTTCTTTATTTTTTTGAAGGGCAAGGATGTCAGCTTTAGCTTTTTCGGCTTGAGCAATTTTCATTTTTTCTTGTTCTAATGCTAAGGCTTCAAGTTTAGTTTTTTCCTCTAGCTCAAATGCTATTTGTTGCTCCCTTTTTAGTACCTCATCCGATTTTAATTGCAAGGAAGCATCATTTGTTTTTTTACGTTCTGTAGTAGTTCTAATTGTTTTAGCACCGGATGAATAACCTGCTTTTTGAGCTTTAATTTGGTATTTGTTTTCGCACATAGCATCAAATTGAAAAGTACCATTCTCTGCAGTAGTTATTGATTGCAATACTTGCCCGTTATCATCTACCAACTCCACAACTGCTGTTACTAATGGTTGTTGCGTATCAACATCTGTAATTGTTCCTACAATAAATTGTTTACAATCTTCAATAATTAATTCTTTCACTTCGGTAAATACATAAATATCATCACCCCCTTTTCCTCCTTTTCGATTGGATGAAAAATAGCCTTCTTTACGTTCACTACTGACATAAAAACCAAAATCATCAAAACCAGAGTTCAATGGGAGTCCTATATTTTGGGCAGGTGTCGCTTTTCCGTCTTGAAAGTTAGAAACAAAAACATCTAAAGAACCAAATCCTTCATGACCATCAGAAGAAAAGTAAAGCTTATTATCCTGAGAAATAAAAGGAAATTGCTCTTTACGATTTGTATTGACATTACTTCCCAAATTAACGGGTTCACCGTAAAAATCGCCGTTAACTGTCACTGAAAATATATCAAATGAACCTAAAGTTCCTGGTCTATCAGATGCAAAATACAATGTTTTTTCATCTGCACTTAATGCAGGATGTTCCGTTGAATAATCCGGATTATTAAATGGCAAAAGAACTACATTACCCCACTTGCCTTCTTTAAAACTGGCGCGATAAAGTTGTAATGTTGAAATTTTGTCCTTATTCTTAGCACGTGATCTTCGTTTGCTGTTGTTTCGCGTAAAATACATGGTATTACCATCTTTTGTAAAAACAGCATTCGATTCATGTAATTTGGTATTGATTTTTGCATCAAAACTATTTGGAATTATTGGACTACTTTCATCGCCATTTTTTAAATTAGTTAGAGGCGTTTTAAGCAAATCGAGATAAGCCTCTCCCGTCCATTTAAAACGTTTAGCCATCCAGCCTTTTGAGGCAGAAATTCCTGTATAAATGAACTGATCTTGAAATACGAACCCACCAAACTCGGTTGAAGTTGTATTGATTGCCGCATTTGAAATTTGAAAACGTGCTCCAATTGCTGCCACATTCTCTAACATCTTGCTGTTTTTTTGAAAAGTACTTAATTTTTGAGAATCAGCCAAAGAGGAATAATACTTTTGCATCACCTGATTTGCTTCCGTATAATTTCCCGCAGCTTTCAAAGTTTGAGTAAACTGGAAAGTATCATTCTCGGTACATGCATCAGGAAAATTCTTCAATAATATCCGATAGTACACACTCGCCTTTTCATATTGATTGGTATTAAAGTAACTACTGGCAAGATTTCTTAAAACTTGCTCTGATCTATTGTTCGTTTGAAGCTTTTCATATATAGGAATTGCATCGGCATAAAAAGTGCGCTCAAATAATCTGTTAGCTCTTTTTAAATTTTCATCTTGAGCTTGAATAAATTGAGTAGAAAAGATCCACAGGAAAAAGAATATTTTTTTCATAAGAGTATTTTAGAAAAAACGTGGAGATTTATCATAGCCTTTGCCAAATAAATCCAAATTAAATAAAATAAATATTTCGTGCGTACCAGAATTGAATTCTCCTAAATTAGAAATATTGTAATCATAGGCATAGCCCACACGAATGCTTGGTGTCACTTTTACCTTAGTCATAGCACTTATAGCATCACCCAATCGATAGGCTGCTCCTAATTCAAATTTATCACTATACAATACATTAGTAGTTAAATCGACTGCAATTGGTGCGCCTTTTACATATTTGGTCATAAATGCAGGTTTAATTTTGAACATTGGAGATACGTTAAAAACATATCCTCCTGTAAAAAATAAGTGCGTATTTTCGCGGCTAAACGAATTGATTCCCGATCTATTTTCAAAACGTTTAGTAGCAAGTAAATTAGGTGCAGAAAGTCCAACATAATACGTATCTGTAAAATAAAAGGCACCTACCCCAACATTAGGCATGATATCATTTCTATTTGTTGCAAATGCATTATCAGTAGCTGGATTACCACTCTCGAGTTTAAAATCATTAAAATTGGTTTGTAAATTGGTGAATCCGGCTTTGAGTCCAAAAGAAATTTTATGGCTGTTGTTCAATTCTAAAACGTATGCAAAGTCAGCAAAAAAGTTATTTTCTTTTTTAGCACCATCGCCAATATCATCCGATATTAATGAGAAACCTGCCTCAACTTTCTGTGATAGTGGCAAGTGTGCAAAAACGGTAAGTGTTTTGGGAGCTCCTACTGCACCTACCCATTGGGAACGGTACAAGGAGCCAATATTCAAACTCGACTCAACGCCCGTTGCGTAGGCTGGATTTAACACACTCATATTATACATATACTGTGTATATTGCGGATCTTGCTGTGCTGTAACCTTCATAAGAACGAAGAGCAAACTTGATAGAAATATTATATTTTTCATTTATATTTTTTTACTAATGAATTATCGGTTCAAATAAAGGCGTCCTTGTTTAGGCGCGATTCCACCTTTATTAAAATGAATAACATAAAAATACACACCTTCTGTTGCTCGGCCGTTGGCACTTGATCTTGCATCAGTTGAAGCTCCATCCCATTTAGGTTTGTCCTTATTAGCAGTGTACATCAAACTGCCGTACCTGTTATAAATTTCAAGCACATAATTAGGGTATATAAACTCGATATCAGGAATTGAAAAAGTATCGTTGACTCCATCGCCATTTGGGGAAAATCCATCTGGAATAAAAAAATCAGGTGTAACATCGCAATTAGTAAGAGATACGGTTACTTTTAAAGGGATAGTTGACAAACAATTATTTGTTGAAGCGCTATCAAAACCAAAGTATACGCCCTTATCTTGTAATAAAGTAGCGTCAGAAAGTAAATTTCCTGAAACCTCTGCATCATACCACACAAGTACTCCATTATTACTTACTCTTTGGCTTAACTTTAAAATCGTAGGATTTTCCAAACCACAAAATTTTTCACCGTCAACTTCTAAAACAGGAGTTTGCAACTCATTAATTACGACTGAAACAGCTGCAAGATCTGATTCGCATGTAGTAGCAGAATTAACAGCTTTCACAAAATAAGTAGTTGTTTGTAAAACTGTTGTGGATGGCAATGCTGTCGTAGCAGATGCTGATGCATACCATCTAAACTGCGGTCCGTTTGGAATCAAGTTTGCAATAGTTGTATTTTGTATTTTACAGAAGGATTGCGCATTTACAGCAGGCAATACAGGCAAATCATTAACAACTAGATTTACTGTTTTACTGCTAAATTGAGCCGAGCATGTAGTATTTAGATCCGTAAGTGTATCTAAATTAAAAACTGTAGTACCTGTGTTTGCAATTAAGTTACTAGGAACGATAAAACTAGCCTGCCCTGCATTTATCGTTAAGTTCGCTGTTTGAGATGTTGCGGTGTTTGCTCCACTCAATCGATACGAAATGGCAGCGGTTGCCATTGTACCAAGTCCTGAAAATTGAACAATAATAGGTTGCCCTTGACAAACAGCATTAGCGCTTAGCGTTACGGTAGCTGCATTTGGAATAGCCTTTACCAAAAAAGAAGCAGATTTATTGGTATCCTGACTACAATTGGTAACCAAATTGGTTACTCTAGAAATTGTAAAAATAGTTGCTCCGCTTGCACTAAGTTGTAATCCGGGAATCATGAATGATGCTGCACCAGATTGTAAAGTAATTATCAAATTTTGATTTGATACACTATTACTACCGGACAAAGCGTAAGTAATTCGGTAATCTCCGTCTGCCAAGTTAAATGGTCCTGATAAAATTACTGCTGCATCTGTACTTTGACAAACATCTGACACCTGCAAATTAGCCCCGTTTATTTGAGGGATAGCATTTATAACAATTTCTGCAGCTAATGGAGGAATATTATTTTGACAAATGCCTAAGTTGGTTGTGCTTATAATGCTATTTATAGTCACAGTATAACGTCCATTAGCAGTAAAATTACTTTGCGCTATAGGAAATGTAAAAACATTATTTGAAAAGTTTTGAGTAGTACTGAACAAGGTATTATTCCCTGAAATAGTGTATGTCACATTGTACAAACCGTTGGGTATATCGGTAACATTCGAAATAGTCCCGCTAAATGTGGTTGCCGTCAAATCGCTTTCGCAGATAGGTGCGTTAACTGTTAATGTTGCCCCCGTGAAATCCAGTTTTTTCTCGATTACAAAAGACAAATATGAAGTTTGGTCTGAACAAACATTATTTTCAGAAATCGCGGTATAATTAAATTCATATACACCTGGACCACGAGTATTAAAAATACGTTGGATATTAATTCTTGAATCTGTGGCATCATTATCATCTAATTCATCAGTACCGATTTCTCTCCAAAAACCTCCTTCATCCTCGCCAACAATACCATCAAATAAATTGTAATCTGTGTACAAATTCAATTGATCAGAGCAAAGTTTAATTTCGCCACCAGTACCAGGTCTGGGTGACCTAAAAATAGTTACAAAAACTTTTACATCAGCTGGAGCAGGACAAGAACCAATTGCGGGAATAGAATAGGTGTATTCATAGGTAGTACCCGGAACAAGTACTGACGTGTTTAAAAAATTATTATTTAACCCTGCATTTGTGGTGTTACCGACCCAAGTACCACCGATTTGTGGAGGCAAGAAATCGCCATTAAATGCTTCAAATAAATTGTATCTATTTTCGTTATTACACACTGATGTATTAGCTCCAGGTACTCCAGTATATCCACCAATACGCACCGTAACCACAGCAGTATCTGAGCAACCAGAAGCATTAGTCACAGTATATGAATATCTGTAGGTACCGCTACGACGAATTACTTGTGCATTTAAAATACCAGTTGTTCTGTTTAATCCTCCGGATCTATCTTCATCGCGCCACACTCCACCGCCCACATGTAAGCCTAGTTCAAGATTTAAATCAATATTTCTACTGGCTGGATCACTAATGTTACAAATATCTAATGCGACGTTATCATTTCCCGCTGTGCCATTGCATTGACTGTACGTTTTAAGCGTACAAAAAAGCAGCAATATGATGAAGGTGAAATCTCTAATTTTACCAAAAAAAGGGAGTAGAGTTTGAATCATAATTGTAAATTTTTAACAAATCTAGTCTTTTTTTAGAAAGAAGGGCAAAAACCTAAATAAAAAACAATAATTATCGTACAAATTTTAGAATTACAACATAAAATAAAAAAGCTAATCAGCTGAAAAATAAAAAAGCCTCATGCAATATGCATGAGGCTACTCTAACTAACCAAAATATGAATTCCTTTTAAAATATTAGTTTTTTGGTAAAACTACAGTATCAACAACGTGAATAACACCGTTTGATTGGTTCACATCTGCAATAGTAACTTTAGACATGTTTCCATTTTCATCAGTAATGTACAAATCTTTACCTTTCATCCAAGCGGTCAAAGTTCCACCGCTCACAGTTTTTAAGGTAGCTTTCCCATTACCCGCTTTGATTGCTTTTGCAATATCAGTTGCATTCATTTTACCTGCAACTACGTGATAAGTCAAAATAGTTTGTAATGTTTTTAAATTTTCTGGTTTTAGCAAAGTATCTACTGTACCAGCTGGTAATTTAGCAAACGCAGCATTTGTTGGGGCAAAAACGGTGAATGGTCCTTTACTTTGTAATGTTTCAACTAATCCTGCTGCAGTTACTGCTGCTACAAGAGTGGTATGATCCTTTGAATTTACAGCGTTTTCAACAATGTTTTTAGAAGGATACATCGCAGCGCCACCTACCATAACTGTTTTTTGTGCAAATGAAGTTGCTCCAAATACTAAGGCCATAAATGCCACTGACAAGAATTTTTTAGTTTTCATAAAATTTATTTTTTTTAAGTTATATAAGGACATTTACGCACATTAAATCGTTTTGGTTTTAAATTTTTAGTAAAATGATAAAAATTAATTACCAGCCGTTGAATATGAAAGTAATGCGAACTTACTAGAATGATAGAATTACTCTTAGTAAATGCTTTTTTGTAATTGACAGACGGCTTATAATCATCATTAACCAATACATATAAAATCACAATAAACACCTACTACGTGGCGATGGGCGAAACTCAAAGAAATCCAGCAAAATTGCAATTATAAAAATATAGTGGCTGTTTTTGATGAAATGACAATCGCCAAACATGAAACTTGCAGTATTTTAAATCGCTATACTCATTAAGATTCAAAGTTATTAGCCAATAATTAAATAATCATAAAGTTATGAACTAAAAACAACTTTGATTATCAGCAACATAATCAGCCAAATATGTGTAATTGACATGCAAAATAAAAATAAACTTTAAAAATCCATAGTCTTAAAAATCTGCAAAAATCTGTGTAATCTGCGTGCCAAGACTAAGCCTACGTCCAAACTAAACCAATCAAAAAATATAAATCTGCGTAAATCTGTGTAATCTGCGTGCTAAGACAAAGCCTACTTCCAAACTAAACCAATTAAAAAAATGTAAATCTGCGTAATCTCCATCAAAAAGTAATCTTAACTTCTAAACCAAATTAAAAAAAAAGCTGCCCTTACGGACAGCCTTAATACAGTAAAATTTAATTTTCATTCTTAATTAAAAATTGTAACAGCTATTTTTTAATTACTTCAACACTGTAAATTCAACACTTGAATCGTTGTAAATACGATGCGTTTGTTTTTGGAAATCTTCTGGTTTAGCGTAAAAAATATTTTCTACAAAAGTTTGCGGATTCAAATCAATCAAAGGAAACCAAGTGCTTTGTACTTGAATTTGAATTTTATGTCCTTTTTTGAAAGTATGAAAAACATCTTGCAACTTAATATTTACTGGTGTTTTTTCATTGGCTACGAAGGGTTCTGGTTTAGAAAAACTATTGCGAAAACGCCCACGCATAACCTCGCTACGCACCATCATGTGGTAATTACTCATTTTTAAATATGGAGCAACATCCTTGGTCTCTGGCTCATCAGCAGGAAAAACATCAATAACTTTTACAATCCAATCAGCATCAGTACCTGTCGTAGCAACTTGAAGTTTTGCTACTATTTCACCCGCTAAAGTCGTATCATCTTGTAAAACCTCCGTCTCAAAAACAATTACATCTGGGCGTCTCGCAGCAAAACGCTGATCATCTGTCATATATTTTCTTGGTGTAAGTCCCTGCTGCTTGATGTCTTCTGAATAAGGAACTGGTTTTTTAGGGTCACTGATGAATTCTTCAAAGGAAATATTTCTCTTAGCCATTTTTGTCAATTGACTTCCTTGCAAAAAGAAATTTTGTTTTTCCGTATTTTGTGGAGGCCATGTTTCATAGGTTTTCCACTCTTTTCTACCCGTATCAAATACATACGCTTCTGGTAACTTATTTTCTCCCTTACCATCATTTTTTAAGAAATGACGAAAAAAGTTAGCTTCAATGTTTTTTTGGTAATAAGCTGAAATACTGTCTCCAAAATTGATATTGCCAATAACTTGTTTAGCCGAATTGCGAGCCCAATCTCCGTGACTCCATGGTCCCATCACAATCGTATTGTAATTTTTGCTATTTTTTTCAATAGTGCTGTATGTATTCAACGGACCATACAAATCTTCGGCATCAAACCATCCGCCTACTGTCATTACCGCTGGCTTTATATTTTTTAAATGTTGTAGCAACCCTCTTTTTTGCCAAAAATCATCATAGCTAGAATGCTCTTTCAATTGCTGCCAAAATTCATTGTCTTTACCATAATACTTATCTAAAGTTGACAATGGTCCTGCATCCAAGAAAAATTGATAATCATCATTAGTTCCCGTATTTGTAAATTTATACCAAGGCTCAGTGGTACGCGTTGTTTTTTGAGGTCCAAACAATGGTGTCACTTTCCAATAGCTTAATAAATAAGCACCATTATGATGAAAATCATCAAAAAAGAAATCAGCGATACATGCTTGTGGCGACACCGCTTTTAAGGCTGGATGATTACTAAGCAGCGAATAACTCGCATAAAATCCTGGATAGGATATACCCCAAGTACCAACATTACCGTTATTATTTGGAACATTTTTAACCAACCAATCAATCGTGTCGTATGTATCTGATGCTTCATCAACTGCTTGATTCCCTTTTTTATTAGGGATAAAAGCACGCATATTGTCATACAATCCATCGCTCATAAACCGACCACGAACGTCCTGATACACCACGATATAACCTTCTTTCATCATGGTCTCACTAGGTCCTATAGCACGCTTGTACTGCCCTTCACCGTACGGACCAGAATTGTATGGCGTACGTTGCATAATGATTGGATATTTTTTAGAAACATCCTTTGGAGAATAAATAGCGGTAAACAAAGATTGCCCATCGCGCATTTTGATATGCACTTCTTTCTTAGTGTAGTTTTCAGCTACATAATTCGGTGCTTTCTCTTGTGCTGATAGCATTGTACAAGCGAAAAGTAGTGCTGCACTGAGTAGTTTTTTCATACGTTTTTCTTTTAGATATAGTGCTGAAAGATAAGAATTATACCTGAAACTACTGTCCAAGTCTTTCATTTTTTCAGCAGCAGATTTAAAACGTGCTGAAGTTCAGAAAAACATTTTCATTAGTTTAAACAGTACCAAGGAAAAACAAAAAAACACTAAAAAGCACTTATTTAAAGTGCCTTTTAGTGTTCGGTATTGTCAGCTAAAATTTATTATTTCTTGCCAAAAGCATCTATTCCTTGACGCAACCATTCTTGATAAGCGGTAGCATCTGAATTATAACTTTCTGGTTTTTTTGATAAAGAATTGCCATCATGATCTAAAATAATATAGTACGGCTGAGCATTAGATTTAAACTTTGTAATTTGAAAATCACTCCATTTATTACCCACGGTAACAATTTCTTTTCCAGTTTCTTTTGAAACGTATTGCTCACTTTTTGGTAACTCTTTTTTAGAATCCACATACAATGAAATTAGAACAACTTCCTTTTGTAAAATAGATAAAATCTTAGGCTGAGACCAAACATAATCCTCCATCTTACGGCAATTTACGCAGGCATAGCCAGTAAAATCAAGTAAAACAGGTTTGTTAACCGATTTCGCGTAAGCCATACCTTTTTCATAATCTTCAAAAGCAATTAAATCATGTGGACCAAGGTGTGCGCCATCTGGCAACGATTCACTTGAACTCGCTGCAGTTCCTTTTGAATTTCCTACACCATAGGGGCTTTCACTATAGGTCATTGGTGGTGGAAAACCAGAAATAATCTTTAGAGGAGCGCCCCAAAGTCCCGGAATTAAGTAAACAGTAAAAGCTAATACAACTAATCCGAGTGATAATCTACCAACAGAAATACTGCTCAATGGACTATCATGCGGTAAGGTAATTTTGCCTAACAAGTACAATGCAAGAGCACCAAAAATTGCAATCCATATAGCCAAGAATACTTCACGCTCTAACAAATGCAACTGCAATACAAGATCTGCATTTGATAAAAATTTGAATGCCAATGCTAATTCTAAAAATCCTAAAACGACCTTAACAGTATTTAACCAACCACCTGATTTTGGTAATGAATTCAACCAACCTGGGAACATAGCAAACAACATAAACGGCAAGGCTAAAGCCAAAGAAAAGCCAAACATTCCTACTACAGGAGCAATTCCGCCCTTAGATGCTGCTTCTACTAATAACGTTCCAACAATTGGTCCCGTACAAGAAAAAGATACAATCGCTAAAGCCAAAGCCATAAATAAAATACCAACCAAGCCACCTCTATCAGCCTGCGAATCGACTTTATTTGCCCAAGAGTTAGGTAACATGATTTCGAACGCTCCTAAAAATGAAGCCGCAAAAACAACTAGCAGAATAAAAAAGATGATATTGAACCAAACATTAGTGGATAATGCATTTAAAGCGTCGGCGCCAAAAATAGCAGTGACTAGTAATCCTAAAACTACATAGATAAAAATAATTGCTACCCCGTATATAATTGCGTTTCGAATTCCAGCCGCTTTGGTTTTACTTTGTTTTGTAAAAAAACTAACTGTCATCGGAATCATAGGGAACACGCATGGTGTTAATAATGCAGCAAAGCCCGATAAAAATGCAATGAAAAAGATAGCTAGCAAGCCTTTCTTCTCTGTTGTATCTTCCACTTTTGGAACTTCAGCTGATTGAACTGATGCTGCAGTTTGTTGTTGAACAGTATCCGTTACCGCTGCTTCTACAGAATCAGTTGATTTTTTAATGGTATCAATTGCTACATCTGTAGGAACATTAGTCTCAAGTGCAGTCGCTGCAGGAACTTTTAAAGTAAAATTTTTCTCTTGATTGATACAAACCTCTTTACAAACCTGATAATTAAAGTCAACTTTTATTTCAGTTAATTTCGGATTTGTAATCTTGATTTCTTGCTGGATTTGTGCTTTCTTCTCGAAAAAAGTTTCATTCACCTCAAAAATATCATTGTAAGCAGTTCTAGTCTTGCTTTCTTTGGCTTTACCAACCAAAGTATAATTACCTTTTTGATTTTTAAAAATAATTTCTAAGGCGAGCGGACCTCCATCTGGTGTGAATTGAGAGTACAAATGCCAATCATTATCAATGACAGCTGTAAAAGTTAAAAGATAGGTATTCCCACTTTTATTTTCAATTTTGGTAGTCCACTTAGCGGGATCTAAAACTTGTGCATTTGCATTGGCATAAGCCAAAAAGGCAAAAAGAATGAGGAATAATTTTTTCATTAGCGTAGTTCTATTTTTAAAATGTTTTTGGTGGTAGCAGTTACTCTAAAACGTTCGTCTTGTCTTAATCCAATAATCCAAACTGATTGGTCACCAGAATAAAGCAACCAAGTTTGTTCTTTTTCAAGTAAAGATAATTTTTCATCTTTAAAAAACTTGCTTACTTTTTTTGACTTGCCGTTCATCCCTAGAGGTTGAAAAACATCACCTTCTTTCCATTTACGTAAATACAATGGATATTGGATTTTTTCTGCATCAACAAAGATAGTTTTATTTGAAACGTCAGTTATGTCGGTTACTTTACAAAATGAAAGATTTAAGGGAATATTAACTTCTTTTTGATCAGCAAGTATAGCATATTCTTTTGCCAAATCATCAAAGAGCAGAGGGCTAAGTATTAAAAAGTCTCTATCTTTTAACAATCTCCAACCAGCTGAAAGTACAATTTTACCAGATTGACTTTCGATCAAATTATAAATATCTGTCCAAGCTGAAAAATCAAATTCTTTCAACCATTGGTACAAATAGGATTTATAATTTGGCAATTTTCTTAATTTATTCAAATCAAAATAAATAATGTCATTCTCCTGCCTTGCTACTTGTTGATACACCATAATTGAAGCATCTTCTAGCATTTCTTGTGCTTCTTGCAAATAGTTCTGTGTTTTACCAAAAGATGAATGAAAGTTTGGATTCAATTCTTTGAACATCGGAACTAGATGATGGCGAATTTTATTTCGAAGATATTTATCAGAGGCATTACTGCTGTCTTCACGCCACGCAATACCATTGTTAGCCGCATACAACTCAATTTCTTCTTGGGTAAATGTAAGCAGCGGACGAATTCTTTTATCGTTTTGTTCCGGAATACCTGTCAAACCCTCTAAACCTGTTCCTCGACTCAAATTGATCAAAAAGGTTTCTAAATTATCATCGGCATGATGTGCCGTTAGGATGTAATCGTAGCCCTCAGTTTCCAATAATTCATAAAACCAGTTGTAACGTAATTCACGTGCGGCAACTTGAGTGGAAACCTTGTAATCCTCCGAAAAAGCTTTTGTATCAAATTGTGTTATAAAAACTGGAATGCCGTGATTATCCGCATAAGTTTTTATAAATTTTTGATCCTCAAAACTTTCAATACCACGTAATTGAAAATTACAATGCGCAATTGCAAAATCGTAACTCAAATTTTGAAACAAATGCAGCAGTACCATGCTATCCTTTCCGCCGCTAACAGCCAACAAAAGTCGCTTGTTATCGACAAATGAAAAACGTTCCGAAAGAATTTCTTTTAAAGTATCAATCATAAGGATGATTTTGTTGATTAGAATTTACTCTTGCAAAACTGCATACATCGCTTTAGATTTTAGCAAACATTCTTCATACTCTTTTTCAGGAATTGAATTAGCTGTAATTGCACTTCCTACCGAAAATGACAAGTATTTTTTTTCTTCATTATACAAAATACTTCGAATAACAACATTAAAATCAAAATCGCCATTTGGAGTAAAATACCCAACAGCACCGCTATACACGCCACGTTTAGTTTCTTCTAAACGATCTACAATATTCATGGCTGAAATCTTTGGAGCTCCCGTCATGCTCCCCATTGGGAAAGTCGATTTTATGACATCAACAGCCGTGTAAGGTTCTGCCAAACGTGCTGTAATTGTCGAAATCATTTGATGTACTTGTAAAAAAGAGTAAATTTTACAAAGTTCAGTAACTTGAACACTTCCCTTCTGAGCGGTTCTTGACATATCATTTCGAACCAAATCGGTAATCATAATATTTTCAGAGCGCTCTTTCGGATCAGCGAGCAAGGCATTTTTTGACGCCTCGTCTTGCTTCACATCCAAAAATCTCTTAGCCGTACCTTTTATGGGTTGCGAAATTATCAAATCTCCCTCCTTACGCAAGTAGCGTTCTGGCGAGGCCGATAAAATAAAATGCTTGTTATTCTTGAAAAAAACAGCAAATGGAGGTTGTGAAATTTCGTTCAACTTCATAAATTTTTCCAACGGATTAATCTCCACTTTTTCTGCGAAAAACTCCATACAAAAATTGACTTCGTAAATATCTCCTCGATGAATATGGCTTAAGATATCATTGACCTTGGTTACATAATCCTTTTTCGAAATTCTTTCTTCAATACTTAGTATTTGCAAACTATCAAATTGCAGTTCTTGAGTTGATTGAATAGACTCAAAATCGTACTCAATTTCATCATCACATAAAAACAAATATTTTATTTCTAATTCTTGCCTCTTCAAGATAAATATCTTTTTAGGCTGAAAAAAAAACAAATCAGGAAAATCTAGATTATCTAGATTGGAAGAGGTAACGCTTTCAATATCATTTTTTAAATCATAAGACAAATAACCAAATAACCAATCCTTGGTACTTTCTTGATATTGTTTCAAGTCCTCAAAAGCGTTCACATAATCTGTTTGTATGGCTGTAAAAGCATCAACAGCAAGTATACAATCGGCATTGGAATATTGTTGTGGATAAGAATTACTGTCTAAAAATACAACTTCGCGAAACTGTTGTGCCCATGTTACAAGTTGTTGCTTGGTTTGCAATGGATTTTCGACATTTTTTATAATGGATGTTCTCAAGGAATTGAAATGTTTTTGATAGCTCAAAATTACAACAATTTTATGTGAAATAAGCAACCGTGCACCATTCTCGAAGGCAATAATCTTCAAAGTTTTTTATCAAAATGCATACCCGTTTGTACCAACTTAAATTTAGCGGCATGAAATTTGAATTGCGTGAATTGTATCATTTTACTTAAGTTATATAACGCAATTGAAGAAGAAAAAACCTATTAACAAATAAATTATTCATCTAAAAAACAAAAAATTATGATTAAAAAACACCATGCTCTTCTACCTTCACTACTAATCATTTTAGCCGTTTCTTGCAAAAAAGCCGATTCTTTAGAAGAAACTACCTCAGAAACAACAACTTTTTCAAGTGATAGTAGCACTACACTTTCCTCAGCTGCTGCTTTACAACCAAAAAATAGCGATAGGAAATTTGTTCGAACCGCCGATATTAAATTCAAAGTAAAAAATGTTGCCAATTCCACTTACATCATTGAAAATGCTACCACTAAATTTGGAGGTTTTGTAACTTATACCAATTTACAAAGCACAATTTCTGAAAAAAATGAAGTTAAAATTAGCCAAGACAGTACTTTAGAAATCACAAAATATACTGTAGAAAATAACATTACCATTCGAGTTCCTAACACCCAAATGGACACCGTAATCAAAACCATTGCCAAACAAATTGATTTTCTGGAGTACCGAGTAATTAAAGCCGATGATGTTTCATTACAACTACTCTCGAATCAATTAAAAGAAAAAAGAGAAGCAAATCAGGAAAAGCGCCTCACCAAAGCAATTGACAGCAAAGGCAAAAAACTAAATGAAGTGGTGCAAGCTGAAAACGATCTAAATCAAAAGTCTGAACAAAAAGACAATAGCAAACTCGAAAATATGTCACTAGCTGACCAGATGAATTTTAGCACTTTAACGTTACAAATTTACCAACGTGAAAATATTAAGAAAGAAATGATCGCAAATGAAAAACAATATCGTCAAGGTTTTGGATCGAAAATAGTTGATGGTTTAGAAAATGGTTGGTATCTTATTGAAGGTATAATTGCAGTAATCGCACAATTATGGTCGATTATTTTGATAGGTATTTTGGGCTATTTCGGTTATAAAAAATATTTTCAAAAAGGAAATTAAACAAAGAAACCCGTTTAAAGCTGAACGGGTTTTTGTTGAAATATAATGTACTTATACGTGTAAAGCTCTATTGTCGGTAGCCGCAAGAGCTGCCTCTTTAATTGCTTCCGCAAAAGTTGGATGTGCATGTGACATTCTCGAAATATCCTCTGCTGATGCTTTAAACTCCATAGCCGTAACTGCTTCGGCAATTAAATCTGCGCAACGTGCACCAATCATGTGAACTCCCAGAACTTCATCTGTTTTTGCATCTGCCAAGATTTTCACAAAACCATCTGTGTCTCCACCTGCTCTTGCACGACCTAACGCTTTAAAAGGAAAACTTCCAGCTTTGTAGGCTACGCCATTTGCTTTTAATTGCTCCTCTGTTTGCCCAACTGCAGCTACCTCTGGCCAAGTATAAACTACACCCGGAATTAAATTGTAATCGATATGAGGTTTTTGACCTGCTAAAATCTCCGCAACCATAACTCCTTCTTCCTCTGCCTTGTGCGCTAACATTGCTCCACGAACCACATCACCAATTGCATAAATGTTAGGAATATTGGTTTGTAAATGATCGTTTACTTCAACCATTCCTCTTTCAGTTACTTTAACGCCCGCTTTATCTGCATTCAATCCATCAGTGTATGGGCGACGACCTACAGAAACTAATGCGTAATCTCCTTCAAGTGTAATTGTCTCTCCTTTTGCATTCTCAGCTTGAACAACAACAGCATCTCCATTTCTATCAACAGATTGAACTTTGTGCGAAACATAGAATTTCATACCTTGTTTCTTCAATACTTTTGTCAATTCTTTAGATAAAGAGGCATCCATTCCAGGAATAATTCTGTCTAAATATTCAACAACTGAAACTTGCGCTCCTAATCTCAAATATACTTGACCAAGCTCAATACCAATAACTCCACCACCAATAATTACCAAATGTTTTGGCACTTCTTTAAGCTTCAATGCTTCTGTTGAAGTGATAATTCTTTCTTTGTCAATTTTGATAAAAGGTAAAGAAGAGGGCTTTGAACCAGTTGCGATGATAATATTTTTTGCTTCGATCGTCTCTGAAGTACCATCTGCTTTTGTAACTGCTACGTGCGTTGCATCAACAAACGAACCTAAACCTTCTAAAACAGTAATATTGTTTTTATCCATTAAAAATTTAACTCCACCAGAGGTCTGATCAACAACCGCTTGTTTGCGAGCAATCATTTTTTCTAGATTTACTTTTACTTCGCCAGAAAGCTCAATACCATGGTCAGCAAAATGAGCAATTTCGCTGTAATGATGCGAAGAAGCTAGTAATGCCTTGGATGGAATACAACCAACATTCAAGCATGTTCCGCCAAGGGTTGAATATTTTTCAATAATAGCAGTTTTGAAACCTAATTGTGCACAACGAATTGCTGATACATATCCGCCTGGCCCTGAACCTATAATGACTACGTCAAATGAACTCATAGTAAATTTTTTAAATGGTTTTATAAAAGTGATACAAAATTAAGGAATTAAGTTTTGTTAAAAGTTGAATTTTGAAGGTTTTTGTATGCTTTTTAGAGGTATTAACATTTACTTATCATTTAAATCCTTCGACCGAATATTTCTATCTACAATACAATTTGTGTGGTATTTTTTATTTCATCAATCATAAAAGTACTATGTGTACTACCAATATGACTCAATGAAGTAAGTTTGTTTATCAAAAATTGCCTGTACGCCTCCATGTCTTTTACAACTATTTTTAAAATGTAATCATAATCTCCGCTCACATGATAACACTCGACAACTTCAGAAAGTTGCGCTACCTCCTTCTCAAATATTTGAATGTAATCTCTAGAATGTTGCATCAACTTAAGATGGCAAAAAACTAAAAAACCTTTTTCTACTTTCGATTTATTGACTATTGCTACATATTTATCAATAATTCCCTCGCGTTCTAATTTTCGTACACGCTCATAAACGGCAGTAACGGATAAATTAAGCTTTATCGACAACTCTTTCGTTGTTTTTTTACTGTCGTTTTGAACTAACTCGAGTATTTTTTTATCAATCGCGTCTAATACCATAATGTAGCAAAGTATATAAAATATCTATCATTGAACTTAAAAAGTCTTTCCCATAATTATTTAAACTACCAAATTACAAAATAATAGATAATAAAACTAAAATAAAGACTAAGTATTGACAAAACACCTGTAATTCGCGAATTTAGACCTAAAAAGTAGAAAGCATCATTGAATAGCAACTAGAATAAATCTTAATTTAAAAATAAAAATCAGTACTAAATAATCAACAAATGAAAAATTTTAATCCAGCAAACAACATTCAAGACCTTCAATATTTTGGCGAATTTGGAGGAGTAAATCCTTCAATTTCAGATTCATCAACCTATACTTTCCTTTCAGCAAAAACGATGTTTGATACTTTTGAGGGCAATATGGAAGGATGTTACCTATATTCAAGACACTCCTCACCTAGTAATTTATATTTGGATCAGGCACTAGCTGCTATGGAAGGTACAGAATCAGCAAATGTTTCGGCTTCTGGAATGGGTGCCATTACACCTACTCTATTACAATTATGCGGAACTGGAGACCACATTGTTTCAAGTAGAACAATTTATGGAGGAACATATGCTTTTTTGAAGAATTTCACTCCTAGATTAGGTATCAAAACTACCTTTGTAGATATTACAAAATTAGATGTTGTAGAAGCTGCTATTACTCCAGATACTAAAGTGCTATATTGTGAAACGGTTAGCAATCCGTTGCTAGAAGTTGCTGATATTAAAGGACTTTCTATACTTGCAAAAAAGTACAATTTAACACTCGTGGTTGACAATACTTTTTCGCCATTATCAGTTTCACCTGCTAAATTGGGCGCTGATATAGTAATTCATAGTTTAACGAAATACATAAATGGTAGTAGTGATACAGTCGGAGGTGTAACTTGTGCTTCACAAGACTTCATCAATAGCTTAAAAAATGTAAATAGTGGTGCCAGTATGTTATTAGGTCCTACAATGGATAGTTTAAGATCGGCAAGCGTAATGAAAAATTTACGCACACTGCATATTAGAATGAAACAACACAGCAACAATGCTTTTTACTTAGCTGAACGTTTTGAAAAAGATGGATTAAAGACGGTATATCCAGGATTAGCCAGTCATCCAAGCCATACTCTCTATAAAAATATGATTAATCCCGAATACGGTTTTGGCGGAATGATGACCATAGATGTAGGAACACTTGAAAAAGCAAATGAACTTATGGAATTAATGCAAGAAAGAAATTTAGGTTATCTAGCAGTAAGTTTAGGTTTTTATAAAACTTTATTTAGTGCTCCAGGAACATCAACCTCAAGTGAAATTCCCTTAGAAGAACAAAAAGAAATGGGATTAACTGATGGCTTAATAAGATTTTCCATTGGATTAGATAATGACATTGAAAGAACATACCAATCCATGAAACAATGTTTGATTGACCTAAGTATCTTGTAGCAAAATATAAAGTCTACGCTTATAAAATCTAAGACTTTCTAGTTACCCAACACCCTTTAAACGCAAAAAACTCCCTATATAAAGGGAGTTTTTCATGTTGATTTTGTACTCAGAGCGTCTCCGAATTTTCGGACTTGAACCCGCACGAACATTGCTGTTCACTGGATTTTAAG
>CAZMHK010000036.1:0-23365 GCA_964566045.1 uncultured Flavobacterium sp. | reverse complement strand
CGATTTTATCGTAATACATGGCATTTACCCCTTGGTGCTTTGTAGCAAATTTTTTAAATTCTTTACCGTAATTCATTTGTATAGGTTTAAAAGTTTGTAAGTCTAATGTTTGAATTATTAACAACGCAAAGGTTGTACCTCTTTCGAATTGGTGCCAATATGTCTTGTTTTTAGCCCAGATTGAAGTGGAAAGCTTTTTGAATTCCGTTTTTTAGTTTTTTTATTCATGCAAAGCGACCAAAGGAAGCTCTTGCAGGAATTTTAAAAAAACTGAAACGGAAGAAAAAACTTAGAACGTAAAGCTGGATTGGCTCCTGAAAAAATTAGCTATTCATTTCAAACAAAAGAGCGCCAAAAAAAATTTTCTGACGCTCAAATATAACTATTTTTTATCGTTTTGCATTTGTAATAAAATCATAAAATTTGAAACTAAAAACGAAATTGTTTTCCGATTTTTCAGCTTTTGACTTTACAACATTTGCCTACAACAAGAATTTATTCTCCGTATGAAGCAGCAATAAACTCTTCATAAGTAACCTCTTTTGTAGTTGGGTTTGCTTTTTCTTTGAATAATTCTAATAACTTTTCAGCAACAACTTGGTCTGAAAGTCTTTTTACTTCGTCTTGGTTTGATAAAACACGAGCTACAATACCTTGCACTTCTTCGTCAGTTGGATTTGTTTGTCCGAACTGAGCCATTTGCAAACGAATGTTTCTTGTAGTAAAATCTTTCAAGTCTTCAAAAGTAATTTTGATGTCAGATTGTGCCATAGCTCTACCTTCGATCAATTGAAAACGCAATCCTTTCTCTGAACGTGCATACTCAACTTCAGCTTCTTCTGGAGTTAATTTTTTCTCACCAACAGTTTGCAACCATCTTTTTAGGAATTCAGCTGGCAAATCGAATTTTGTGTTTTCGATTAACCACTCTGTAACATCGCCTAATAATTTTTGATCTGCTTGTTGCGCGAATTGGCTTTCAGCATCTTCTTTGATTTTAGTTTTCAACTCTTCAAGAGTAGAAATTACACCTGCACCAAATAATTTATCAAAAAGCTCTTGGTTCAATTCAGCCAATTCAGCTGTGTTGATCGCCTCAATAGTGAATTGAACATCAACTGCTAAACCGTGAACGTCATCATGAGCCACTTTCATTACATCCATCAATTGGTGATCATCTTCAAATAAACCGCTAGTGTTTACTGTTACAACATCACCTACTTTTTTACCAATAAACAATTCAAATGTAGCTGCATCTTTAAAAAGATCTGCTGCAATTGTAGTACTGTTATTGATTCCTTTTTCTTCATTTACAAAAGTACCTGTAACATCGCTGTTAGCCGCTACAACCTCTTGAGGAATAGCCGTACCAAATTGTTTTTGAATTCTAGCTACTTGCCCATCAATTAATTTATCGTCAGCCGTAACCACATATTTTACGATTTCGTTTTTAGCCTCTAAGTCTAAAGTGAAATTTGGCACTAAACCAATTTCGTACTCAAAAGTTAATTCTTCAGCATCCCAATCAAAGTTTTCGTTTGCGATTGGTAGTGGAGTTCCAAGAAGGTTCAATCTTTCAGACTGCACAAAACGCTCTAACGCCAAGTCAACTACTTTTTGTACTTCTTCTTGTTTGATTTTTTTTCCGTATTGTTTTTCAACAAGATCTTTAGGAACTTGCCCTTTTCTAAACCCTTTTACAGTAGCCAAAGGCATTTTCTCGTTGATTCTTTTTGCTACTTGACCTTTGTAATCCATGTGTACAACTGTCATTACAATTTTCTCATTTACTGCGTCTATTGCTACTCTTTTGATATCCATCTTGTTCTTTACTTTACATTAGAAATTCGGTTGGCAAAATTATAAAATTTTTACACGCTAACCAAGTTTTTCATAGGCGAACCTTTTGCCTTGAAATTCAACATCTTTTCACCACTAAAACCCCTTATAATTCGGCTCATTTGGGCGTGCCGCACCGCCGTTTCTCTATGGTGCGTCAGGCTGTTCGTTCCCGCTTTTGGGGTTTTGCCCTGCGGGACAAAACCCCAAAGAGCTCCACTGCCATCCTTCACGCGGCACAATTTCCGAACACGACTTTCCTAAAATCAAGAAAAATTATTCGCATACTTTTCCAAAACACCAGAAAATTCAATTTAACCCAATAAAAAAAGCCTCAAGAATTACTTCTTGAGGCTTTAACTAATTGCGTACAGTTGCAAAATAATACAGATAATCTTTCTTAATACTTGCGTTTTTTGTAGCCCGTAGCGGAATCGAACCGCTCTTACATGGATGAAAACCATGCGTCCTAACCGATAGACGAACGGGCCTTATTTTGTATTGCGGGTGCAAAATTAGAACTTTTTTTGAATGTTGCAATACCTTTTACAAAAAAAATCTACTTTTTTTCACCCAAAAAATCCAATTCGCTGTAAATAAACTAGCTAATGTATTTCTTTTAGCAAAAAATAAATTTGATTTCGCACTACCGCTCAGAAGCTGGCTCTTCAATCAAACCAGCTTCTTGTAGTAGCATCACTAATTTATTACTGTACAACACCAATTCTTCGGCCACAATTCAACATCTCTGCACCAAAATACGGATTAACCACATCCTTTGTTTCGCTAATCCAGTAACCGCTCTTACCATTTTCGTACATTGGGCAGTAATCTTGATACAAAACCTGCGTAGTCCCGTAAGCTTTAATAAAATCGAACATGTTCTTGCTTAGTTTTGCAAAATACTCACGCTGCTCCTTTAAGCCTCCTGAAGAACCTACCACATAACTAGTGTTTTCTCTCATTTCTTTTACCAACTTAGCGTATTCAGCCGCTGCTTTTTTATCAGTAGAGCTTGACTTTGCTTTGTCTAAATTAGCCTTCATACTTTTTGCTAATACCGCTGCCTTTCCAGAATCGTCTTTTGTTAGTGCATTTTTTACTTTTAAATAATCAGTCACTATTTGCTCCGTCGGGAAAGCCTGTTGTTTTTCACCGCGAGTTTTAATTTTTCGCAACGAAACTTCATCTTCCAACGTGTCCCCTGTAATGACGGTGCTATCTGAGGTAGCCTTCACTTCTAGTTTTTCCGTAAGCTCCATGCCACATTCCGGACACTCGGCACCGTTCTCGCCTTTTACATTCGCATGCATCGGGCACGCGTATAATTCCGCACTTGTTTGTGTTGCAACTTCCTTGCTTTCTGTTGCCGAATTGTTTTTAGAATTGCAGGAAACAGTAACAATTGCCCCTAGCAAGAATGCTATAATGGTATTTTTCATTTGCTTTTATTTTTTTCGAACTTCCTGTTTTTATTTAATTACTTAGTGGTGTTAAAAAAAGTATACTCTAATTTTAACAGTATACTATTGGTTGCCATTCGGCTCATCTCACTATAAAGCTGATGACGGTACGCCAAATCTATTCGAGCCTGACTATTCACAATAAATTGAATTGACGGTACAACATCCAGATAAGATTTACCATTCTCATTTAGGCGCTGACCCAAAAACTCTACCATTGCGTTGATATTTGTCTGCTCATAACTAGTATATTTTTTGGGATGCAACAATTGCCCTATCGACAACGAATAATTCAAACCACTGTTAGATTGTAAAGCAGGAAAAACAAAGTCACCATTATTCAAGGCGCGCTCATAACTAACTGTGGCACTAATTGCTGTTTTGTTTACCAATTGCGTTGCAACCAAACCAGTTTCGTAGCCCGAGTTCATTCCCATAGTTTCAATTTCTTCTTGAAAAACTGGTGCGCTATTAGTGCTCAATCTCCCGTAGGCAGCCAAACGAAAATGGCTATGCAAATCGTCACTCGAAAAAAAACGGTATTTAGCATACACGCTTCCACCTTGTAATTTGAATTGATCCTGAGTAGTATTTAAAAAAGCGGTAGCGTGAACCATCCAGTTTTTATTAACTCCCCACATGACTTCAGGCATGGCATGAAAATTAGTCTCTCCTTGTTTATTCCAAGTTAACATTGAGGCTTGACGCACACCAATTGCTCCTGTTGGCATGTTGCTGGCCGGCTCTGTCATTACAAATAATTCTTGCGCATTGATTTGTATCGTGAAAAAGGCCAGCACCATTAAAATAGAACACTTCATTTAAATTGATTTTACCAAATACGTATTTTCTTGACCCAAAACATCAGCATACTTGGCAAGCATTTTAGCCGACTTTTTGAATTCTTTTTTAGTTACAAAACCTTCGTTCAGCAACTGCACTTGCATAGGCCCACTTGATTTTTTGGCTTTTTCCACAAAAACATAAGTTCCTGATTGGTTTTGTACTTTTTCATTTTCTTGTCCATTTACAGCTCCCAAATCAACAGTTAACACTAACGAACCAATAAAAAATCCAGTTTTCTCAATACTGTTTTTCAACGCTTTTGGCGTTAAAGTATTATTTGTTTTTAACTGAACCGTAAATGTATTGGTATTCAAATCAGTCGATACACTTTCTACTTCTGGCATTGATTTCAATTGCTTGTTGATAGCATTGGAACACATTGAACACGTTAATCCTGTTGCTACAATCTCCGCTTTTGAAATTTGTGCATTTCCTTGAACCACAGCTAAAACAAATAGCATAGCGGTTAAAACGATTTTTATATTACTATTTTTCATGATTTTTATTTTTTTAATTGAGCTGAAATTTCATCCAGGCTCGGGTTTATTGCCACTAATTTTCCGTTTTTGTCAAACAAATAAGCACTTGGTAGTTGTTCTACGCCAAAAAGAGCAGCAACCTTTGCTTCAAAACCATGTGGATCAATCAATTGAACGTTTGACAACTTATCTTTTTCGATTGCAGCCAACCATTTGTCTTTTTTGGTATCAATCGAAATTCCAATTATCTCAAAATTCTTTGCCTTATTGGCGTTGTAAAAAGGCCCTAATTTTTTGTTTGCAATTCTACAAGGTCCGCACCAAGACGCCCAAAAATCAACCAAAATTACCTTGCCTTTAAAAGATGCACCTGATACATTTTCTCCCTTTTGATTCAAAAGTTGAAAACTTGGCATTGCATCACCTATTTTTAATTGCGCATTCGTTGTTGTCATACCTAGTATTACAAACAACATTATTACTATTTTTTTCATAATTCTTCTCTTTAAAATTTCGTTTATTGAATGGTTTCATTAACCCAAGCACAACTTAACTTTTCTAATTAGATAGTTGCTTTTTAGTTTTCAGAGTCCTTTTTCACAGCAGGAGCAGTCTCTAAACTTGTTTCACGATCGTATTGGCAACAACCATGCAAATTATTGTACACTTCATCTGCGGCTTTAAAACGAGCGCTGTCATAACCAGCAGCTGCTACTCGTTTCAAAATTTCATCTTGTGATGTTAATTTACCGTCATAAGTAAGTGTTGCCATTTTAGTGTCTTTATCCCACACTACAGTTGCAATTTTTTTAACAGAACCCGCTTTTTCGATATTACTTTTACACATACCACAGTTTCCATTGATTATTACCTTTTCGGTAACTGAATTTTTAATTTGTGCACTAGCCCCCACTACAGATAGCAATAACGTTATTGCCATCAATATTCTTTGAATTGATTTCATTGTTTTGATTTTAAATAATTGAAAATGTTAGAATAAGGATATAACAAAACAAGGCAAAAGCCAATTAGTTACAAATCCGTTAATTCTTTTTTTTGAAAATACTTGAATCCTTTTTCGGATATACGAAGAAAACACACTTTTGGCTGTAGCCAAAAGAATTTAGCTTATTTTAGGTGGAAGCCAAATAGCACTAAAATCATTTGAAATAAACACTTTAGTGTAATAATTAGGAGTTGATTTTGTTGAAAAACCAAATACAACCGTTTTAAAATCAAAATCAACAGTGTTAGTTAAGCCTAGAACCAAACTCGAACTACCACAAGATAAATCTTTACAAGCACCACTGCACTTTTTAGAAGAATCTTTTGATGAAGAGGATTGTTTTTTACAACACTTTTTGTCAGTTGACGATGTTGCAGATTTTTTTTTGCAACAAGACATTTCTACTTTTTGACTACAAGCCATAGCTTCGCTCGGCATCATCAAGAAGCCAAAAACTAGGAAGAGCAAAATGTAAATTCTTTTTGTCATGTTACAAATTCAATAGTACAAAAGTATTAAAAAGACACATGCAAACAAGCAATTAACTGCTAAATAGCTGTTAAAAATGCAGTTAAAAAAAATCTCGATGCCTGAACTGTCGTAAACAGCCACACATCGAGATTAAAATTACAGATACAATAATGCCTTATTAGCAAATAGAAGCTTTTGATTATGGCTTTGAATTATTTTTTAACACCTATTATTAGGTTCATAACTGATTGTAAAACCGATAAAACAATACTACATATAAAGGCTGTAATAAAACCATCAACCTCAAAACCGCCAACAATTTTTGTACAAAGCAATACCATTAAAGCATTAATCACCAATAGAAATAAACCTAAAGTAAGCACAGTTACTGGAAGTGTAAAGAACACAATGATCGGTTTGATAAAAATGTTTAACAATCCTAGCACCACAGCAACAATAAGCGCCGTTGTAAAACCGGCAATACGAACACCCGGCATAAAGTGAGCTAAAATTAAAACAAGAAGTGCGGTAACGATAATTTTTATGAGTAAATTCATTTTTGTTTGTTTTTAAGAGGTTGGGTAAATTGTATTTGCTTAAGATAAAAAATTCATAACGATTTGGTAAAACATTGCAGGATTTTCGGCATGCAACCAATGACCGGCATTAGGAATCGTTTCGATTGTGGATTGCGGAAAATGTTCTTGAATATTTTCGATATCGCTATCTAAAATGTATTTTGAATTTCCACCACGAATAAACAATGTAGGTTTTTCAAAGCGCGCAGACTCAGATAATGGTACAC
Organism: uncultured Flavobacterium sp.; assembly: GCA_964566045.1. Classification (GTDB taxonomy): domain Bacteria; phylum Bacteroidota; class Bacteroidia; order Flavobacteriales; family Flavobacteriaceae; genus Flavobacterium. The sequence goes on along the minus strand of CAZMHK010000036.1, from coordinate 16,456 downwards.
CAACCGCTTCAAGATTGGCATTAAAAGCAGCCAAATTAAATCGAAAGGCGAGCTGCCCAGGTTGTTGCCAGTACAAACTTTTCATTAAAAATTGACGCGTCCCGAAATCAGGAATATACGTTTCAAGAATAGCCTCTACAGCTGCGCGACTCGGCTGCGTTGAAAAATCGACCGCATTAAGTCCTGCTAAAATATCTTGATGGTGTTGTGGGTAAAATTTAGGACCGATATCAGCTACAATTAATTTAGTAACCAAATCAGGCTGGGAACAAGCTAATAGCATAGACACTTTTCCTCCCATAGAATGTCCTAAAATAGTAGCGTTTTGTATATTGTGCGCTTGGCAATAAGCAACTACATCATGCGCCATCAACTCATAACTAAATTCATTTGTGTGTAAACTACGGCCGTGATTGCGCAAATCGAGTAAATGTACTTGATATTGCTCAGCAAATTGCGCTCCTAGGGTTTTCCAATTGTCTGACATGCCTAAAAATCCATGTAGGATAAGGAGCACTGGACTTGCCGTAGGGTTTAAAATAACACTATGTAAAAGCGGTGTTGTAGCCATAAAAGTCTAAAGTTTGGTGGGCTCGCGTGAGGGATAGTAGCAGAAAGCCCGGAACAAAACGGAATGCAATGTAGTTTTGTAAGGACTTGTAGCGGATAGCCCGACCCTGCTGCAACGCTAGTGGAAGCAGGGTCACGCCCCAATTATTTTATTTTAATTTTTGAAGATACATATTAACGACATTCTCGAGTCCGAGGTACAAAGACTCAGAAATTAAAGCATGTCCAATGGAAACCTCTAAAAGTCCCGGGATATTTTGTTTGAAAAATTGAATGTTATCCAGACTTAGGTCATGTCCGGCATTGATTCCCAACTGCAATTCATTGGCTAATTCCGCAGCAGCGATATAAGGTTCGATGGCTGATGTATTACCTAAACTGTATTGGTGTGCAAAAGCTTCGGTATAAAGTTCGATGCGATCAGTACCTGTTTTTTTGGCACCTTCGATCATGTCGAGTCTTGGATCTACAAAAATAGAAGTCCGAATGTTGTGGCGTTGAAATTCCTGAATCATCTCGGTCAGATAAGCTTGATTTTTAACCGTATCCCAGCCAGCCGAAGAAGTGATAGCTCCAATGGCATCAGGTACCAAAGTAACTTGTGTAGGCTGACACTCTAAAACCAAATCGATAAAATTATGCTGCGGGTTACCCTCTATGTTGAACTCGGTATAAACAATCGGTTTTAAATCGCGCGCATCTTGATACCTGATATGTCGTTCGTCAGGCCTTGGGTGAATGGTGATTCCTTGACCGCCAAATTGCTGAATATCGGTAGCAACTTTTAACAAATCAGGCACATTGCCGCCGCGAGCATTTCGTAAAGTTGCTATTTTATTGATGTTTACACTTAACTTTGTCATGAATACAGGTTTAGTTTGATTTACTAGTGTTTAATTGAAAGCAAAAATACAAAGTAAAACTTAGGAGATTTTGCTATTTTTTGATTATTTTGCATGAAATATTGCTCGCAAACTTATGACAGAACTACTCCAATTTATCAACAACGACTATAAAGCCCTTGACAGCCAAGAAACTATTGCGGAAGTTCAGGACTTTTTTAGTGATATTTCGTTCTCTCACTTTCCGGTGGTAGAAGATGGTGTGTACTTGGGGTGTATTGCTGCCGAGGATAGCGAGACCTTTGACAGTGATAAAAAAATCATAGATTACCGTTTTACTCTAGAAGGTTTTTATGTTCGAACTACAACTATTTGGCTGGATGTTTTAGAAGTTTTTGCCAAAAACCATACTAATTTGGTACCGGTTTTAGATCCAAACAATAGCTATATTGGTTATTACGAAATGGAAGATGTCATGCGTTTTTTTCATGAAACCCCATTTTTGAAAGAACCAGGAGGAATCATTGTGGTTCAAAAACCAATTTTAGAATACTCGATGAGTCAGATCACTCAAATTGTTGAAAGCAATAATGGTAAACTGCTTGGCTTATTCGTTTCGGAAGCGGCAGTTGATAGCGTTGTGGTTACTTTAAAAATTTCTTTGGGAGCTATGAACGAAATCATTCAAACCTTTAGACGATACAATTACGAGATTTTGTCAGACCATCAAGAAGACAATTATATAAATAATTTGAAGGAGCGTTCAGATTATTTAGATAAGTATTTAAATATTTAAAAAGCATCTCAAAAACAACAAGCCCAGCACTAAACCCGACACAAAAAACATGAAAGTAGCAATCTACGGTCAATATTATCAAAACAGCACAGAACCTATAATAAAAGACATTTTTGATTTTTTTAATAAAAACAATGTCGAGATGATCATTGAGTCAAAGTTCATGCAAATGCTGAACGAAAAGCAACTTGTAGCAGATGAATACACTACATTTTCGGCCCACTACGAACTCGATAACAGCTTTGATATGTTGATTAGTATAGGTGGTGATGGTACTATCTTACGAGCAGCTACTTTAGTTCGAGATTCAGGGATTCCTATCTTGGGTATCAATGCGGGTAGATTGGGTTTTTTAGCCACGGTACAAAAAGAAAATATTGCCTCGTTTATGCAGTTTGTAATAGACAAAAAGTATACGCTGTCAAAACGAGCACTATTAAGTTTGCATTGCACACCTGAAAATGCAGCTATTGAAGAAATGAACTTTGCTATGAATGAACTGACCGTAAGCCGCAAAGACACCACCTCAATGATTACAATAGATACGTATTTGAATGGGGAATTCTTAAATTCGTATTGGGCAGACGGTTTAATCATATCGACACCAACTGGTTCAACTGGGTATTCACTAAGTTGTGGAGGTCCAATTTTAACTCCTGATGTAAAAAGCCTTGTTATTACGCCAATTGCACCACACAACCTAACCGCAAGACCACTCGTAGTACCTGATGATATGGAAATCAAACTAAAAGTATCTGGTCGCGAAGAAAATTATTTAGTTTCACTAGATTCAAGAGTTACCTCTATCAAAAACGAATCTATTTTAACCTTGAAAAAGACTCCTTTTGAAATTAATATGGTCGAAATACCGGGTGAAACCTTCTTGAAAACCTTACGCAACAAACTACTTTGGGGACAAGACAAACGAAATTAAAATAATTGCATTACTCAGTTATAACATTTTATCAATCTTTTGCGTTTTAACAAAACATTCCTAAATATTTAAAAGTGCTTCGCTACTATTTAGCAAAAAAACGCACATTTAACAAATTGGGCATTGTATCGAAATGATTATTATTATATTTGCACGCAATTTTTGATTTGATGAAGCAGCTTTTTTTCATAATTTTCAGTATGTTACTCAGTGTAAACATTCATTCTCAAATCCAAGAGATTGGTGTTTTTGCTGGCGGGAGCAATTACATAGGCGACATTGGACCAACAACTTATATTGCGCCTCAGGACCTAGCGCTTGGCATCATTTACAAGTGGAATAAGAGTCCAAGGCACTCTTATCGCCTTTCTTACACACAAACACAACTTAATTCTAGAGATACCGATTCAAAAGAAGTAAGTAGAAATCAAAGAGGCTTTGTGTTTGAAAACAGTCTAAAAGAAATAGCAATTGGGCTTGAATTTAGCTTTTTTGACTTCAATTTGCACGATTCAAAGAAAAAAATCACGCCTTACGTTGCAACAGGTTTGAGCTATTTTTTTGACAAATATACCTTAACTAGTGAATTTGCAGACATCAAAATTGAAGGTCGAAGCGAGCGAAAAAAAGCAATCGCGATACCAATGATTATTGGTTTAAAAACAAACCTCTCACCACACTATGTACTAGCATTAGAATCAGGCGCTAGATATACAATGACTGACAACTTAGACGGAAGTTTAAATCAAAATTTTGGAAATATAAATAATAATGACTGGTACGTATTTACAGGAGTGAGCCTCACTTACACATTTGGTCAAAAACCCTGTTATTGCGCAGAATAAGAAATGAATTTACTAGAAAAAATAAATACAACTAAATTACCACAACACCTTGCGATCATTATGGATGGCAACGGGCGTTGGGCAAAGCAACAAGGCTTATTACGAAGCTTAGGACATGAAAGAGGAACTAAATCCGTAAAAGTTATCATAGAGGCTTGTGCAAAATTAGGCATAGGTTACTTGACACTTTATGCTTTTTCAACCGAAAACTGGAATAGACCCAAACTTGAGGTCGAAACTTTAATGCGTGTACTGATTAATTCCCTTAAAAAAGAACTAACTACGCTGCAAAAAAACAACATCAAGTTAAATGCAATTGGTAATTTAGAACTTTTGCCGAAATCGGCACAAAAAGAGCTATTAGATGTAATTGAAAAAACAAAAAACAACTCTCATATGACGCTCACACTTGCGCTGAGTTACGGTTCAAGAGAGGAGCTTACCACTGCGTTCAAGAAGATTTGTAGTAAAGTTAAAAATAATATAATTTCAATAGACAGTATTGACGATTCAATTATTAATGAGCATCTTTACACGCAAAATCTACCCGACGTAGATTTATTAATACGAACAAGTGGGGAACATAGAATAAGTAATTTCTTGCTTTGGCAGATAGCCTACGCAGAGTTGTATTTTACTGATATATTGTGGCCAGATTTTAAAGAACAAGATTTATATGAGGCTATCATTAGTTATCAAAACAGAGAACGTAGATTTGGAAAAACAAGTGAACAAATTAAATAATTTTTTAGTGTTAAATAAGAGCATCAAAACCGTACTAAGCGTTTTATTTTTAATCAGTTTTTTTCAAGTTCACGCACAAGATCGTGTTCCGTTTGACCAAGGCAAAAAATATATTTTAGCAGATGTAACCGTTGTAGGAGATATCAGTTTTAATAGCCAAACAGTTGTAACCTTTGCTGGCTTGCAAAAAGGGCAAGAAATCACAATTCCTGGTGAACAAATCAGTACCGCGATTAAAAAATTAGGTAAACTAGGTCTTTTTGATGAGATCTCATTTTACGTAAACAGAATTGAAAATGATAGCGTTTACTTAGATTTAAACATTGCAGAACTTCCAAAATTAAACCAAGTTAAAATAGTTGGTGTCAAAAAAGGTAAAGTAGAAGGTCTTATCAAAGATAATTCGCTAAACAAAGGTAAAGTAGTGAATGAAAATTTAATCACTACCACCAAAAACTACATTGAAAATAAGTATCGTAAAGATGGTTATTTTAACACTAAGGTAAATATAAATACTTTTAAAGATACAACAACTACCAACCAAGTGAACATGCTTGTCAGTATTGATAAGGGTAGTAGAATAAAAATCCACTCTATCGACTTTGTTGGAAACGAAAAAATATCCGATAAAAAACTTCGTGCCGCAATGAAAGATACGAAGCAGAAAAAAGTAACTCGTGTACTAAAAGCATCTAAATTTATCAAAGATAAATACAAAACTGATCTTGAAAAAGTAATTGCTTCCTACAAAGAAAGAGGATTTCGTGATGCCAGAATTGTATCTGATTCCGTTGCATACAACGAACAAAAAAATGCCCTCCAAATCAAAATTAAAGTAGAAGAAGGGAACAAATACTATTTTGGAAACATTAAGTTTCTAGGAAATACCGTTTACACTGACGAAGGTTTATCAAGACTAATTGGTATCAAAAAAGGTGATACTTATAATGGTGTATTACTTGAAAAAAGAATTGCTGACAAAACAAAACCAGACGGTGAAGACATCACCAACTTATACCAAAACAACGGTTACTTATTCTCTAATGTTAACGCCGTAGAGGTTAAAACTGCAAACGACACAATTGATTTTGAAATTAGAATTACCGAAGGTCCGATTGCTTATTTCAATAAAATTACCGCAGTAGGAAACGACAAAACTAATGACCGTGTCATTTATCGCGAATTACGAACTAAGCCAGGTGAAAAGTACAGTAAAGACGAACTTGTTCGTACGATTCGTGAAATTGGTCAGTTAGGATTTTTTGATCCAGAGGCGATTGATCCAAAATTCAAAAATGTTGACTCAGGAGCAGGAACTGTTGACATTGAATACAACTTGGTAGAGAAAGGATCGAGCCAAATCGAATTACAAGGAGGTTACGGCGGCGGAGGATTCATAGGTACATTAGGACTCTCTTTTAACAATTTCTCAGCACGAAATATGTTAAAAAAAGAAGCTTATAAACCTTTACCAATGGGTGACGGTCAAAAAGTGTCTCTTCGTTTACAAGCGAGTACATTCTTCCAAACCTACAGTTTATCATTTTCAGAACCTTGGTTTGGAGGTAAAAAACCTGTGTCTTTTAGCACATCGTTATCCTATAGTAAACAATTTTTAAACAATTTTGTGACCCAAAGAGCAGACAGAACACGTAGCTTTGATATCTTAACATTATCTGTAGGGCTAGCAAAAAGATTAACAGTGCCTGATGACTTTTTTGTTTTATCACAATCGGTAAGTTACCAGCACTATGCCCTAAACAATTATAATACGGGACTATTCACTTTCGGAAATGGAACTTCACGAAACTTAGCGTATACAGTAGCTTTAACTAGAAATAGTAAAGGTATCAACCCTATATTCCCAACTTATGGTTCAGAATTTAGCGTTTCGGCAAAAATAACTCCGCCATACTCTTTATTTAATGGAGTTGATTACGCTACATTGGGAGACCAAGAAGAATACAAATTAAGAAATACCGTTGATAGACAAAATGTTCCTGACGCAAATGGAAATATAGTTGCTATTGGTGATTACGTTGATGCAAATGGCAATAAAGTATCCGACTTCCGTTTGGCTACAGCTGATCAAAGTAAAGTAGATCAAAAACGTTTTAACTGGTTAGAATATTACAAAGTAAAATTTAAAGCCGATACATATACTAAATTGTACGGGAAAATCGTTTTGCGCATATTGGCAGAGTTTGGCTTTTTAGGAGCATACGATCAAGCACGTGGCGCAGTTCCTTTTGAAAGATATTATTTAGGAGGTGATGGATTGGCTAACTTTGCAATGGACGGTCGTGAAAACATACAGTTAAGAGGTTATCCTAACAACTCCCTAACTCCAACAAATGCAAATGGAGAACAAATTGGAGGTACAGTGTACAACAAATTTTCACTTGAGCTAAGATATCCTATAACACTAAAACAATCAGCATCTATTTATGCTTTAGGTTTCTTGGAAGGTGGAGCAGCATTCGGTGATTTCAAGACTTATAATCCTTTCACTATGAGTCGTTCTGCAGGGGTAGGATTACGTGTATTTATGCCAGCATTTGGATTATTAGGTATTGATTTCGGACATGGATTTGATGCACTACCAGGACAGGCAAAACCTAATGGTTGGGAAACCCATTTCATCATTGGCCAACAATTTTAAAAAGGAAGGATAAACCATTTCTAATAAAGCAACGATATGAAAAAAGAATTTTTGTTTGTATTTTTAGCACTTGTAATTACACAAGTTGCCAGTGCACAAGCCAGAGGAACAAAAATCGGCTATATTGATATGGAATACATCCTGCAAAATATCCCTGATTACACTGAAGCTCAAAACCAATTAGAGACAAAAGCTCAAAAATGGAAAGCTGAAATTGAAGTAAAAACTAATGAAATTAATGCTTTAAGAGAAGCTTTAAAAGCCGAAAAAGCGTTACTTACAAAGGAACTTATTGAGGAAAGAGAAACTGAAATACGCTTTTTAGAAAAAGAAAAATCAGATTATCAACAAAGCCGATTTGGAGCTAACGGAGATTTGATTCTACAAAAAGCAATGCTTGCAAAGCCAATTCAAGACCAGGTTTTTACCGCCATACAAGACATAGCAGAGCGTTTGAAGTATGATTTTATTTTTGACAAAACATCTGATATGACAATGCTTTTTGCCGCTAAAAGATTCGACATTAGTGAGCAAGTTTTACGAATTTTAAATAGAACTGAAAAAAGAGAACAGCTTACTAAAAAGCAACAAAAAGAAGCTGAAATCAAAGAAGCGCAAGAAGACGCAATTAATGACAACCCAATATTAGCGGAACGCCAGAAAGAATTGGATCAAAAGAAATCGGCTCGCGAGCAATTAATGGCCGATAGAAAATTGTTACAAGAACAAAAAAAGAAAGAGTTTGAAGATAAGCGTAAGCAAATGTTAGAGGAACGACAAGCCAAGAAAAATGGCACGGTTTCTGCAAATGCTACTAAAGAAGTACAAACAGCCGAAGTAAAACCTGTTGATGATGGCGCCAAAAAAGCAACAGAAGATGCTAAACAAAAAGCAGCAACCGACCGAGCTAAGTTGATTGAGGAAAAAAAGAAAGCTTTTGAAGACCGCAAAACAGAACTCGAAAACAAGAGAAAAAAAATCTTAGAGGAGCGTGAAGCAGCTAAAAAAGCCAAAGAAGAAAAATTAAAAGAAAATACAAACAATAATTAATTACTTAATATTTTAAAAACGATGAAACAAATCAAGACTCTATTAATTGCTGCAGTTTTAATGATGGGAGCAAACGCAACCGTAAACGCTCAGGCAAAAACCGCTCATGTAGATGTTAGTGAGATCATGACAAAAATGCCTGCAGTTTTAGATGGTCAAAAACAATTAGAAAAATTGACTACTACATACGACGCTGATTACAAAAAAATGGTTGAAGAATACCAAGGAAAGTTAAAAAAATACGAAGCTGAAGCAGCTACTGTAACTGAGGCCGTAAATGGTGAGCGTTCAAAAGAAGTTCAAGAAATGCAATCTAGAATTGTAGCTTACAGAGACAATGCTCAAAAAGAATTGCAGCAAAAAGAATCAGACATCATGAAGCCTTTAATGGACAAAGTGAGAGCTTCTATTCAAAAAGTAGGAAAAGCAAAAGGATTCCAGTACATTTTAGACGGATCTTCACTTTTATTAGCTGATGGACCAAACATTACTGCTGATGTTAAAAAAGATTTAGGTTTTTAATCAACCTACTTATTTCATAAAAACTGCCCATTTCTTATCGAGAATGGGCAGTTTTTTTTATAGCAAACTTGCAAATATTAGTACAAAGAGTAACTTTGCTTTTATGAAGACTAACAACCAACCTATCGGTGTTTTTGATTCTGGTGTAGGAGGCACATCAATATGGTCAGCCATACACGAGTTATTACCTAATGAGCAAACCATTTACTTAGCAGATAGTAAAAACGCTCCCTACGGACAAAAATCAAAGGAAGAGATTATTGCGCTGAGCAAAAAAAATACTGATTATTTGTTAGATTTAAATTGTAAACTAATTGTAGTGGCGTGCAATACCGCTACAACCAATGCCATAGTAGAATTGCGGCAAAAATATGATGTTCCCTTTATCGGAATTGAACCTGCAATAAAACCCGCTGTTACTCATTCTAAAACACAAGTAATAGGTATTTTAGCCACACAAGGCACCTTAAACAGTGAATTGTTTCATAGTACAGTTGCAAAGTACCAAAATACCAAAATAATTGAACAGGTGGGCCATGGATTAGTCCCTTTGATTGAAAATGGCGAAATCAATTCTCCTGAAATGAATGCGCTTTTACATTCGTACCTAACTCCAATGATCGCTGCCAATATCGATTACCTCGTACTTGGATGTAGTCACTATCCGTATTTGATTCCACAAATAAAAGCTATTTTACCGCCACATATCCAAATTATTGATTCTGGTCAAGCGGTAGCGAGACAAACACAATTTGTACTTCAAGAAAAAGTAGGATTATCTGAATTAAGCAAGCCAGAGCCAATGTTTTATACCAATACAAATCCTAGGGTTTTACAGGAAATTTTAGGAAACCAATTTAAAGTTGTTGAAAAGGACTTTTGATATTATTCATCTGTTTTAAACCAGCTCGAATACAATACATAGTTATTTGAGATTCGTTCGATTTCACCAGCAAAATCAGATTGATCAATATCTTTTACCTTCTTAGCAGGAACACCTGCCCAAATTGTTCCTGAAGAAACAATCGTATTCTGAGTGATTACTGCTCCTGCTGCAATAATTGCATTACTTTCTACTACACAATTGTCCATTACAATGGCGCCCATCCCAATAAGGACATTATCGTGAATAACGCATCCATGCACAATAGCGTTATGACCAATTGAAACGTTGTTACCAATTACAGTAGGATGTTTTTGATACGTACAATGCACCACCGCACCATCTTGAATATTTACTTTGTTTCCTATTTGTATGGAGTTCACATCGCCGCGAAGTACGGCGTTGAACCAAACACTACATTGTGAACCAAAACGAACATCTCCCACAATTGTGGCATTCTCGGCAACATAACAATCTTCAGGAATTAACGGAAACTTGCCATTTACAGCTTTTATTATTTTCATAACTTAGTTTATTGCAGGGCAATTACATTCATATTTAACCGGTTTACAAAACAAATCAATTCCTAACGTAATTTGATGATAGCCTCCATTATCAAATTTAACCGCTCCTGACAATTGCGAATAAGTGTAAGCCACCATAAAAGAATCGAAATTAACCCCAACGATAGGAGTAATAAATTGAAGGTTTTGCGAAGCAACTGAGCCGTTGTTGATAAACTGGGCACCATCAAAACTGCGTCGGTACGACAACCCACCCCAAATACTGCCAAAATCAAGGTTTTTGTAGGCTTTTAAATTTACATCAATAGCTTTTTCCTTAGTTTTTTCGACCATTTGAAACAATACAGATGGTTCCCATAAAATTTTACGTTTGTCACCAAACACATAACCTGCACTTAACAGATATTTACGCAAATTATCGCTTTCGTATTCAGAGTAAATAGATCGTCTGGTTTCAACAGCATTTTTTACTGTGGCATGAGCATAAAAATCCAAATAATTGTATGAGGCACCAATATCAAAGTTAACGTAGGCATCTTTTTGTACAATGGTGCCGTTGATATTTGGATCAAATTCTCCCGAAAGTAAAAATGAAGTTTCATCTAGTTGACTTTGAATAAAACCGGTACTTATTCCAAATGATAATTGATTCAAATCGACTTCATCGCGTGAAAAAAGCAAATGGTACGCATAAGTTAACTTAATACCTTTTTGAGAATGGTAGCCGTTTACATCATTAAAAAGAATAGCACCTAAACCGGCCTTTTCACCTACTCGACCATTGATACTTAAAGTTTGCAATTCGGGTGCATTCTGCTGGTCAAACCATTGTTTACGCCCAGTAAATCTCACTTTAGCACAACTAGCAGCCCCAGCCATCGAGGGATGAATTAGATAGTAATTATCAGATAAATAATCAGAATAAACAGGAATACCTTCTTGAGAATACCCCACTTGAGACATTACAAAAAGAAACAAAAAAGCTTTAATTACTTTGTACATTGAGTTGTGAATTAAGGAGCGTCAAAAACTGCAGTCCTATCAGTAGTCCATCTCAAAACTGATTCAGTTAAAGTGAACTAACGTTAATTTATTCATTAAAAAACCAAATATAAGTAATCATAGAAAATAACTTTAGTAATTTTGCAAAAAAATCCCAAAAGATGAATTTAATAACAATTAGAGAAACTCAGAACCCAACAATATTAAAATTTGAATTTCAAGAATTCATAACTCAAAATGAAAATTTTGAATTTAAGAATATAGATGAAGCCAAGGCATCACCATTAGCACAACAATTATTTTATTTACCATTTGTAAAAACAGTATACATTTCTGGCAATTTTATCGCTATTGAACGATTTAGTATTGTGGAATGGGCTGATGTGCAGGACGCTGTAGCTGAACAAATTGAAAAATTTGTAACCGATGGAGGAAAAATCATCATTGAAGATGAAAACCGTACCAAAAAACAGCCTGTAAACGTTTATGGAGAATCAACTCCAAATCCTGCTGCGCTGAAGTTTGTAGTGAGTAAAATGCTTACCAAGACAGCTGTTGAATTCAAAAACATCGATCAAACAGCCTCTTCACCATTAGCCAAAGAATTGTTTAAATTTCCTTATGTAAAAGAAATTTTTATTGATGAAAATTACATTTCGGTGACAAAATACGAAATAAATGATTGGCAAGAAATCACACTTGAACTAAGAACTTTTATCAAACAATTTATTGAAAATGGAGGCCAAGTTTTAGATGAAAATTATGTTGCAACAGTAGCTGCCAATGAGAGCATTAAGGAGAAAGAATTTGATCATTTGGATGTGACTTCACAACAAATCATCAATATCCTCGAAGAGTATGTCAAACCTGCTGTTCAGGCCGATGGAGGGAATATTGCTTTCGACTCCTACAATGAAAGCAATAAAGTAGTAAAAGTGATTCTGCAAGGTGCTTGTAGCGGCTGTCCTTCTTCAACATTTACCTTAAAAAGTGGTATCGAAAACATGTTGAAAAGTATGTTGAATGATGATGCCATACAAGTAGAAGCGATCAACGCATAATAATTCGCTTTTTATAAAATCGAACAATGGAAGTTTTCTTAAGGAAGCTTCCATTTTTTTTTTAGAAAAACTCATTTTCCTCAACCAATCATTGTAATCAAATCACAAGCCTGCCAAAAATTTATTGAGAGTGAAAGCTTCGTATTTGCCAAAAAAAGTGTAGTATTGTACTATTAATCAAAAACTTAAACCATGGGATTATCAAGCTTTTTTAAAAATTTATTTGGCAGCGCCAAAGAGAGTGCTTCTGAATTAGCAGAACAAGCAGAATCAAAATTTGAACAAGTAACTGCTGCAGCCGAACCGTACTTAGACAAAGCAGAGGCTTTTGTAACTGAAACAGCATCGAACGTAACAGAAAGCGCTGCACCTTATTTGGAAAAAGCAGAAGCTTTTGTCGCAGAAACGGTAGAAAATGTAAAAGAAACGGCAGAACCTTATTTAGAAAAAGCCGAAGAAGTAGTTGGTGATACAATTGACAAAGTAAAAGAATCAGCAGCACCTTATGTAGAAAAAGCCGAGGAATTTGCCGATGTAGCTAAGGAAAAAATTAGTGATGGTATTGAAACTATCAGAGAAAAACTCAGTGACAAAGCAGATGAAGCCACTGCCACTTTAGAAGAAGTTAAAGAAAAAGCAGTGGAAGCAAGCTCAGATACCTTAGACAAAATTGAAGACAAAGCAACCGAAACTGCAGAAGAGCTTAAAGATACTGTAGCAGAAAATGCGGAGGCAGCAGAGGACAAAATCAATGCTGCAGAAGATAAAATTATAGATGCAGCTGACACTCTAAAAGATAAAGCAGAAGAACTTTAAATTACTTAAAAACAAGTCAAATTGGGTAGCAGGTAAAACTGAGACACCACCAAAAAAGACCTGCTTTGATACATTAAATTAATTTGTATTTTTGCAATAACAATCAACCTTCTCAATTCAGGGAAGGTTTTTTTTAGCAATGTTATGATACTAGATACCAATCAGCTTAGTACTTACGTACAAAATTTTATAACCGTTTTAGTAGAGTACTCTCCAAAATTAATCTCGGCCTTCATCATCCTTTTTGTAGGATTGTATTTGATTCGATTTATCAACCGGTTTATCAATAAAATAATGGTAAGTCGCGACCTTGACCCTACTCTAACACGTTTTTTATCAGATATTTTAATTTGGGTTTTACGCGTCATTCTATTTGTTTCTTTCATATCTAAATTAGGTATTGAAACCTCTTCATTTGTAGCCATTCTAGGAGCTATGGGTCTGGCTGTTGGTCTTTCATTACAAGGAAGTTTATCTAATTTTGCAGGTGGAATGCTTATTATTTTATTCAAGCCTTTCCGAGTTAATGATACGATTGAGGCGCAAGGAGTAACAGGCACTGTAACCGACATTCAAATTTTTGTTACCAAGTTAATTACCGCAAATAACCAAACCATATTTGTACCTAACGGCTCCCTATCCAATGGTAATATCATCAATTATTCTATGGAAAAAACACGCCGTGCCGATTTGACCATTGCCATTTCGTACGAAACCAATATTAAAACAGCAATTGAAACTATTGAGCAAGTACTTCAGAACAATTCAAAAGTATTGAAAGATCCCGCTCCAAATGTGAGTGTAAAAAACCTAACAGACAGCGCTATACAACTAGCAGTGCGCCCTTGGGCAACAAGTGAGGATTTTTGGGACATGTATGCAGAAGTTTTACAAGATTGCAAAGAAGCTTTCGATACAGCGGGCATAGTTATACAACCTTATGTTAAAGAGGCTTCTCTGCAGAACGAAACCAAGTAAAGCAGATTCATTATTTTATTTTTGGCGTAGTAACCATAAAATCTTTCAAATAATAAGGTTCAAAATAAGCTACATCCACAGTTTCATTGTTTTGAAATTTTTCAAAACTAAAAAAACACATGTCTTTGGCTGAAGGATATCGTGCTTCTTCTAAAAAAACGAAATTACTTTTAGTCAAAACCGTCTTGCATTTCTCAGCACAATCACCTACGAAATAAACGGTTCCTTGTAATTCTTCAAAAGAAGTTTCGTCGATAATTTCGGCTTTTATAGCTCTTGTCAATTGTTTGTTTCTGTCATAAACCGCGCTGTAGACTTCCATTCTGCGTGCATCAAGCATAGGCACGATGTACCCATCTGTTTGCTTTACTTGCGAGGCTATTACTTGTAAAGTATCGACCGCAATTAAAGGAATATTTAAAGCATAACACAATCCCTTTGCTGCTGAAACACCGATGCGTAAACCCGTATACGAACCCGGACCTTGACTAACTGCTACCGCGGCTAAATCTTTAAAACTAATACCAGCTTCGGTAATTAGTTCTTCTATAAAAACATGCAAGCGTTCTGCATGAGAGTAACCTTCTTCGGCAATTTCTTTACAAGCAATAAGTTGACCATTGTTAGATAACGCAACGGAACAATTTTTAGTAGCAGTTTCAATATTCAGAATATAGCTCAAAGTAGGGTGTTTGTTAAATTAAAAAATCACAATCACAAAATTAGATTTTATGATTGTGATTTCAAAATGCTAGCTAAAAACAACTGATTTATTTCTTAGTATCGCCTTTTTTCTCTTTATCTGTCAAAAGTGCAACCTTATCACCTGAGTTTAACTCTTTGGTAACGGTAGCATAAGGTCCTGTAATTACGACATCGCCTTTTTTCAAACCAGATATTACTTCAATATTCGTGTCATCCTGAATTCCAGTTTTAATAATTCTAATTTTAGCTTTATCACCAACTTTTACAAAAACACACTCAAATTTTTTATCGCTTTTAGGAGCTGTTTCTTTTTGCTCCTCGTCTGTATCTGCAACTACCACCTCTTTTACAGCTGCTGTATCCGATTTAACTACAACTGAACTAATTGGCACTGATAAAACATTTACCTTACGCTCTGTAATAATATCAACTGTAGCGGTCATTCCTGGTCTAAACGGAGAGTAAGTAGCAGGTTTACCCTCTAATAAATCTTGGTACGATTCTTTTAAAATGCGCACTTTTACTTTAAAATTAGTAACCTGATCTGCTGTAAGTGCTGAACTAGCCGAATTAGAAATGCTAGTTACAATTCCTTTGAACTGTTTTTTCAAATAAGCATCGACCTCTACATTCGCCTCGTCACCAACTTTAATCTTAACGATATCATTTTCATTTACATCCACTTCAACTTCCATATTATTCAAGTTGGCAACTCTCAATATTTCAGTACCAGTCATTTGTTGCGTACCCAAAACACGCTCACCTAGCTCTACATTCAACATTGAAATTGTTCCGTCAGCAGGCGCGTAGATAGTCGTGCGACCTAAATTGTCTTTGGCTTCGTTTACAGTTGCTGAGGCACTTTGCACATTATAGTATGCATTTTGTTTGGTAGCTTTTGCTACTTCGAAAGAAGCAACGGCCTTATCCCAATCTGATTTAGAAATAATTCCTTTGTCGAATAATGATTTGTTACGATCATAGTTGGCTTTTGCCTCATTGTAAGAAGCATCTGCTTGGTTCAAACTCGCTTTAGTTCCAGACAAATTAGAAACTGATCTGTTGTATCCTGAGGTATACAAATCTGGATTAATTTTAACCAATAAATCTCCTTTTTTAACAACTTGCCCTTCTTTTACGTTAAGTGCTATAATTTCTCCAGAAACCTCAGACGAAATTTTCACCTCAATTTCAGGCTGGATTTTACCTGTTGCCGAAACTGTTTCTGTGATCGTTAATGGATTTACTTGTGCAATTTCCACTTCGGTACCTACATCTTTCTTACCGATTACACCTGTTTTAGAAAGTATAACCAAACTAGCAATAACAACTACTGCTCCACCTATTAAAATATAAACTGTTTTTTTTGACATAATAATTAGTTTTTGATAAGAGGAATTCCGAAGTAGAATTCTAAAATTTTAATTTTAAATATATAATCGTATTTGGTTCTTAATACTTCTGATTGCGCATTAGCTAACAATGTTTGAGCCTGATTGTAATCAAAGGAGTTCATTAAACC
>CAZMHK010000035.1:0-23881 GCA_964566045.1 uncultured Flavobacterium sp. | reverse complement strand
AACAACATGGTTGTTTAAATATTTAATAATTCGAGGTATTAAGAAGGAAATTTTGCTAATAAATTAATTGGAATTATTTGTTTTTTTGTGATTACTCTAAAAATGAGGGATTGGTTTGTTATTTAAAAAGCACAAAAAAACCCGAATTGTTACATTCGGGTTTCCTTCGCACTAATAAATTAAAATTTATAGGTTTATCTCAATCGGTCCACAGATTTTACAAGATCTTCGTCCTTCTTGATGGCCTTATTAGCAAGGGCTAATAACACGATAGCTACGACAGGCAAAAACATCCCAATACCTTTCTCAGAAGCAGTTGCTTCTCCAGATACGCTTAGTGAGCGATAAACAAATAATCCTAATAAAATCAAATTTAATATCATATTCAATCTGCCTAAAACAAATTGCGTTTGTCTTTTTTTGTAGGAAAGTATACTAAAAACTGAAAGTGTTGTACTTAAACCAAATAATATAGTGTACACTTGACTTTGCATGAAGTAGTATGGAGTGCCGTTACCTTCGTTCCACAACGGAATGAAAAACGCTAAAACACCAGTTACTACAAATGCTAAAAATAAATAAACAGTTTGGATTCTTTGTATCATTTTTTATTTACTAACTGATACAAAAATATATTTTCTTTTTTAAAAATACTATTGTCTGGTAGATTTTTATTCGTATTATTGCACAATAAATCCGTAAGCACTTCATACTGCGGTCTATTCATTTTACTTGTACTACCTATCTTTACATCATTTCCAATACAAAATTAATTAAACCCCAAGAACTTTCATGTTTGATATTTCTGCATTAAAAGAAATGAAGCTTACTGAGCTTCAACAAATAGCTAAAGCTGCTAAAACCATTAAATTTAACGGTGTAAAAAAAGAAACATTAATTGGTCTTATTTTAGATTTTCAATCTAGCAATAGCACAACGGTGGCTGATGATAGTAAAATCGAGGGAAAAGAGGATGGTAAATCTAAAAGAGTACGCATTGTACCAACCAAGAAGAATGTAGCAGAAAAAGATGTAGAAGCAGATATTCAGCAACAATCTTTAGAATTAAAAGAAGTCGTTAGCGAAGTTGTCGCATCTGAACCGAATAGTGAACAGCCAGTAAGTACTGAAAGCGAGGTTTCTGGAAAAAAATTGGGAAAGGTTATCAAATTCAATAAATCAGCTTACGAGAAAAAAATAGCTTTAAAACAAAAGAAAGGCGATCGAGATAAACCTATTAATGAGGTTGAAAATACATTGGTAGAAACAGCTGAGGCTAAAGCAGAAGCGCCAGTTGCTCCAAAAAAAATAAATCCGAATCAGTTGAATAAATCCAATGGAAACCAGAACGGAAATTCTAACGGAAACCAAAACAACAACGCAAACGGAAATCAAAACCCAAATTTCAAAAACAAAAAAAACAATTTTGCTTCTTCAGATTTTGAATTTGATGGAATCATAGAAAGTGAAGGGGTTTTAGAAATGATGCCAGATGGTTACGGATTTTTGAGATCATCAGACTATAATTATTTGGCTTCGCCGGATGATATTTACCTTTCTACTTCACAAATTAGACTTTTTGGTTTAAAAACCGGTGACACAGTAAAAGGTGTGGTGCGTCCACCAAAAGAAGGTGAGAAGTTTTTCCCTTTGGTACGTGTCTTAAAAATTAATGGTCACGATCCTCAAGTAGTGCGTGATCGTGTTTCGTTTGAACATTTAACTCCAGTTTTTCCTTCTGAAAAATTTAAATTAGCTGAGAAGCAAAGTACTATTTCTACTCGTATCATTGATCTGTTTTCTCCTATCGGAAAAGGGCAGCGTGGTATGATTGTGGCGCAGCCAAAAACAGGTAAAACCATGTTATTGAAGGAAATTGCTAATGCTATTGCAGCAAATCATCCTGAGGTTTATTTAATTGTTTTATTAATTGACGAGCGTCCTGAGGAGGTTACGGATATGCAACGCAGTGTTCGAGGTGAAGTAATTGCCTCAACATTTGATCGTGAGCCGCAAGAGCATGTGAAAATTGCTAATATTGTTCTTGAAAAATCAAAACGTTTGGTTGAATGTGGTCATGACGTAGTTATTTTGCTCGACTCGATCACTCGATTAGCTCGTGCTTACAACACTGTTCAACCTGCATCTGGTAAGGTGTTAAGTGGCGGTGTTGATGCTAATGCTTTGCAAAAACCAAAACGTTTTTTTGGAGCTGCTAGAAATGTAGAAAACGGAGGTTCATTGAGTATTATTGCTACTGCATTAACTGAAACTGGCTCTAAAATGGACGAAGTGATTTTTGAAGAATTCAAAGGTACGGGTAACATGGAGTTACAGTTAGATCGTAAAATTGCCAATAAACGTATTTTCCCAGCTATTGATTTGACTTCATCAAGTACTAGACGTGATGATTTGTTACTAGATCAAAAAACATTACAACGCATGTGGATTATGCGCAAATACCTATCTGATATGAATCCTGTGGAAGCGATGGATTTTATCAACGATCGTTTTAAAAAGACAAGAAATAACGAAGAGTTTTTGATTTCAATGAATGATTAAAAGCAAAACTCTTTTTTCAAAATAGTTAGCATAAAGAAAGCCTCAAATGAATTAATTTCAATTGAGGCTTTTTTGTTTATTAAGGTATAAATATTTTTTAATACCAACGTTTCTTGTTTTGTTTTGAACCTGCTGATTTACGTGATTTATGGGCACCACCGCTTCTGTTTGAATTTTTTGGCTTGCTTCCCGCTGCAGCGTCTGGGCTTCCTGAATGCCATTGAAACTGATGGTCAGTTACTGTTTTAACATCCACTTTAATTAATTTTTGAATTTCTTTCCAATAGGTGTGCTCGTCTTTGCCACAAAAAGAAATAGCAATTCCGCCATTTCCTGCGCGTCCTGTACGACCAATTCGGTGTACGTAGGTTTCTGGGATATTAGGTAAGTCAAAGTTTATTACTACTGGAAGTTGTTCAATATCAATTCCACGAGCGGCTATATCAGTTGCCACTAGTACACCAATTTCTTTGTTTTTAAAAGCATCAAGAACTCTTTGTCTGGCGTTTTGCGATTTATCACCGTGAATAGCTTCGGCAGCGATGTTATTCTTGTTTAAAGCTTTCGCAACATTATCTGCACCATGCTTTGTTCTGGAAAAAATAAGTACGTCGGTTAAATTTTCAGTTTTAATCAAGTGATAGAGTAAGTTTCTTTTTTCGCCTTTTTCGACAAAATAAACGCGTTGCTCTACATTTTCAGCAGTTGAAGATATAGGAGAAACAGTAACGGAAGCTGGATCTGTTAAAAATAATTCAGCTAGTTCTCTAATTGCAATTGGCATTGTGGCCGAAAAGAACAGTGTTTGTCTGTTCTTTGGCGTGAGTTTTACTATTTTTTTGACATCATTTACAAAGCCCATGTCTAACATTTGATCTGCCTCGTCAAGTACTAAAGTGTGCAAGTTGTCAAGGTTAATGAAACCTTGTTTGTGCAAATCAAGTAAGCGTCCCGGCGTTGCAATAAGTACGTCAATTCCGTTTTTTAAGGTGTCAACTTGCGGATTTTGTGATACACCACCAAAAATAGTTAATTGAGTTAAGTTAGTGTATTTGGCGTAGGTGTCAAAACTCTGTCCTATTTGTACCGCTAGTTCGCGAGTAGGAGTTACAACAAGTGCACGAATTTGTTTGGCTTTTTTTGATGAACCTACAATTCGGTGCAATTGGTGAATAATAGGTATGGCAAATGCGGCTGTTTTTCCGGTTCCGGTTTGCGCACAACCAACTAAATCGCGACCTGATAAAATAATAGGAATGGATTGTTCTTGAATAGGAGTAGGGTTGAGGTAGCCTTCTTCAAAAACAGCTTTTTGTATGCTTTTGGATAATGATAAGTCTTCGAATAACATATTTTATAAATTAATAAACCTTGCAAGAGATACAAGATTGATACTGCAAAGATAGTTTATTTATTGATTGCGTTTTTGCAGGGTTTCATGATGTTATTTTTTAAGTACTCTCTCTATTGATTGGATTTTATAAAGTCGGTAACAAGATAACCAATGAGTTTACCAATTAAATGATTGTTTAACTCGTCACCTAGGTCTGGTGCGCCTTCGCAAATGTGTAAATAGGCTGCGTTTTTGTTTTTTGCAAAAAAGCTTATAAATTGTCGTAATTGTTCAATAGAAAAACCGCTTGGCGTCATGGCGCTGCTGGCAATGTTAGGGATGGCGTCAAGGTCAATTTCGATGCCAAAGTGATTGTCATTAATGAATTCTAAAGCGGAGTGCATTTCATTTTTGAAATCTTTTTCTGCTCGAATAGCAATGCTATCATAGGTATTGTATCGTACTCGATTTTCGAGATTTTTGATAATGTCTAATACATTTTTCGAAGTGTAATTTTCGTGTAATCCAAAGATGAAATACTTTTTAAGAAAACCCTCTTCGTAGGCATAGGAAAATCCGTTGCCACTGTGGCGCCCTTCTAAGATTCTAAAATCAGAGTGCGCATCAAAGTTAATTGCGTTAATGGGTTTTCCTTTGGCAAGCGCTGTTCCTTTAATGTTGCCGTAGGCGTTATTGTGTCCGCCACCTATTACAATCGGAATTTTACCTAATGAAACAATATTGAAGATAATATGTGATACATCTTTGTCAATTTTTTGAACCAATTGACTTAGTTTTGAACGGTCGTCAATATCATTAAAATCTAATGGACCTACTTCTTTCATTAGTCCTCGAACATCTAATGTACCTAGAACTAGAATTTGATTTCCTTTACAAAATTTATTGTGCTGAATATTCGCGATACTTTTAATAGCGCTCTCCCAGGCAGATGCAGCTCCGGGGCGGCCATAATTGGCACGTATTCCTATATCCTCAGGAATCCCTAATAAAACATATTTAGCTTCTGATTTTTTTATAAATGAAACGATATCACTCTCTTTCGGAATGGTGATCATTTTTTCCCCAAATTTTATTTCTCCGCTTCGATGGTTGGTAATTTTAGCAAGATCATGCGAAGTAAAAGTGATAATGTGTTCCATTTGAGAAAAAAAATTTTCTCCAAAAATACTATAATTGTGTTAACATTCGTTAGTACCTATGTATATATTGTTAAATTTGAAAAATAAATAAAAATTAAATTGTGATGGAAAATCAAAAAAGTAATTCAAGTCTTAAAGTAATAGTGGCCATTTTAGCTGTCCTTTTGATAGGTAGTTTAGTGTACATATTTAAAATGACTTCAGACTCTGAGGTGGTAAAAACAGAGTTAAAAACGACGATAACGGAGAAAGAATCTGTTATGAAAGATTTAGAAGAATTAAAAGCTACTTACGATGCAGCGATAGCTGAGAATACGTCTATGTCAGATGAACTAATTGTAGAGCGTGACAAAGTGGTTAATTTAATGGCTAGTTTATCAAAGTCGAAAGGTGACGTAGCAAGTTTGGAAAAATACAGAGCGCAGTACAAAACTTTGCAAGGAAATATGAAGGTTTTAATGGAAGAAAATGAAACCTTGAAAAAAGCCAACACGACTTTGACAGCACAACGCGATAGTACGGCTACGGTTTTGGGTGAGTCAAAAAAATACAATGAAACCCTTGTTGGGCAAAATGAAGAATTGTCTAAAGTAGTTGAAAAAGCGGCGAAATTGACTGTTTTAAATACAAGAGGTTCAGCGTTCAAATTAAGAAGCAGTGGTAAAGAAATTTCTACAGACAAAGCGAGTCGTGCAGACGTGTTGAAAATTAGCTATACAATTGCTGAAAACCAAGTAGCGCAGTCAGGTGAAAAAACGTATTATGTTCAAGTAATTGATAGTAAAAATAACGTTGTAGGAAATAAAAAGACAGAAATTTTTGGTGACAACAGTTTAACTTATAGTTTTCTATCAACAGTTAACTATGAAAACAAAACAGTTGATGTTACTGAAAATATCAAAGGAAGCGATTTTCCAAAAGGAGTTTATTTTGTGAATATTTTTGACAAAGACCAATTGGTTTCAAAAACTAGTTTTACTTTGAAATAATCGAAAATAAGTATTTACAAAAAAGGAGGAATCATTTGGTTCCTCCTTTTTTTATGAAATTAATTTACCTTCAATGAACACGCTATCAATTAAATTACTTCCAAAAGAGTAAGGTAACTGCGCATAAGATGCAATTGATTTAGTAATAATGAAATTGGCTTTTTTACCAATGGTTATACTACCGTGAGTATTGGATAAGTTCATTGCATAAGCTCCGTTTATAGTTGCAGCATTAATCGCTTCTTCGGGTGTCATTTTCATTTTGATACAAGCCGTTGCTACCACAAAGTTCATGTTTCCGGAAGGTGTTGAGCCCGGATTGTAATCAGAAGCCAAAGCGAGTGGAAGTCCAGCATTTATTATTTCGCGAGCAGGTGTGTATGGAATGCTTAAGTAATACGAACAAGATGGTAATGCAACAGGCATCGTTTCGTTCTTTACTAGTGCTGCTATATCAGCTGGAGTAAGAACCTCTAAATGATCTACAGAAAGCGCATTATTATTGACTCCAGCTTGAATGCCTCCAATGGCAGTGAATTGGTTTACGTGAATTTTTGGTTGTAAACCAAAAGAAATTCCTGCTTGCATGATTTGCTCGGTCTCTGCAACAGTGAAGTAGCCCGTTTCGCAAAAAACATCAATGAAATCAACCAACTTTTCTTTTGCAATAGCGGGCAGCATTTCATTTATAATCAAGTCGATATATTCTTCTCTGTTGTTTTTGTAAATGGCAGGTAATGCATGAGCGCCCAAAAATGTGGCTTTTATGGCAATAGGATATACTTTTTTGAGCCGCTGAATTACTCGTAACATTTTCAACTCGCCTTCAACAGTTAAGCCATATCCTGATTTTATTTCGACAGCGCCTGTGCCCAAGCGCATGATTTCTTCTAAACGTTCCTTTGATTGCTCGTATAAATCGTCTTCGGAAGTTTGGTTGAGTTTGTTGGCAGAGTTTAAAATTCCGCCACCACGTTGCGCTATTTGTTCATAACTCAATCCGTTAATACGATCTACAAATTCTTGAATGCGATTACCGGCATACACTAAATGCGTATGACTGTCGCACCAAGTAGGCAGAATCATTTTCCCAGCAACATCAATGGTTTTATCAGGATTTATTTCTGGTAAGTTGTCCATTGATCCAAAATCAACAATCAAATCATTTTCAATAACCAAAAAAGCATTTTGTATGGTTGGTAAAACGGCCATTTCGGGGCCAGAAACCTTAGTGATACCTGCGTCTCTGATTTGAATTAACTCTTTGATATTGGTAAACAGCGTTGTCATAAACTGTTATTCTGTTACTTTGATTTCGAACATTTTATCCCAGTTTTTTCCAGTAACAAAAATAGTTTTGGTTTTCGGGTTGTAAGCTATCCCGTTTAATACATCAGTATCGGGTAATTGCGTGATTTTCTTTTTTAAATCGGCTAAATTTATGATCGCTTCTACAGCTCCGTTTTTAGGGTTTATCACAGCTATAGCATCTTTCTGATACACGTTTCCGTATATTTTCCCGTTAATCCATTCGAGTTCATTTACAGCTACAACTTTAGAGTTTAGCGAGTAAACATGTATTTGATCAATAGGTTGAAATGTAGCAGGATTTAAAATGTGAATAGTATCTGAACTGTCGGTCATGTATAAATTAGTTCCATCATTTACTAATCCCCAACCTTCCATTTTTTTGTGGTAAGGAAAAGTTTTTTCTTTAGCAAAAGTATCGGCATTGTAAACATACGCCTCACCATTCTGCCAAGTTAACTGGTAAACTTTGTTGTTTAAAATGGTAATGCCTTCGCCAAAATACTGCTCTGCCAATTCTATTTTTTTATACACTTCGCCGGTTTTGTAATTGGTTTTGCGTAAGCTCGAAACTCCTTTAACTCCCGTGCCGTTTCCTGCTCCATTTCCTGTCCCTTCATATAAAGTGTCGCGATAAAACTCTAAACCTTGCGTGTAGGCAGCCGTGTCATGTGGGTAGGTATTTACTATTGTATATTTTAATAATTTGGGTTGAATATCAGAGACTAGCTCGATGCGAGTGGTTGCTTCAGTATTTTGTCCTTCAAAATAAACCAAGGCTTTAATGGTTTGGTAACCTAGTTTTTGGTCTTGTAATACTAATGGCAGAGCTGTAGCATCTTTTTTGGTCGCTATTTTTTTATCGTTTACATAATAAACAATGCTGTCAATAGCTTTCTCTTCTTTGTTCAAAAGTGTTAATGAAGCTATTTCTTTTGGTGTGTATTGCTCTTTTAATTTGCTACTATCAAAGGAAAATAAAGTATTTGTATCTTTTTTTGTATCCCCACAGTTTGTTAATGCTATGCTTAATAAAATGACAGATAGGAAGTTATGTTTTTTCATGAGATCTATTTTTTGTTGAAGCAATATACAACGTTATTTTTAATAGGTAAAGCTCTTGCGAAAATATAAAAAGGTTGTATATTTGCACCGGCAAGTCCTACACGACCAGCTCCTGCAGACTCCCCCAGGATGGGAACATAGCAAGGGTACGTGGTTGAGCGGTGCGATGTAGGTCGCTTGCCATTTTTTATTTTATTTACTTTCCGAAATTCACTTCATTATTTAGTCTTCCTTACGGAGGATTTTTTTATTTTTGGACCTTTCTAGTAACAACAAGACACCAATGAAAAAAGTAGTATTGATTACAGGCGCATCATCAGGAATTGGAAAATCAATAGGCGAATTTTTACATGAAAAAGACTTTGTGGTGTTTGGAACTAGTAGAAATCCTAAAAATATTCAAAATTCTGTCTTTCCGTTATTACAATTAGATGTCAGAAATGCCGACTCAATTCATGCAGCAGTTGCAGAGGTTATTAAGTTGGCTGGACGAATTGATGTAGTGATTAATAATGCTGGAGTTGGAATCACAGGTCCTTTGGAAGAAATCCCGATGGAGGAAATTAAAAATAACTTCGAGACTAATTTTTTTGGACCAATTGAAGTAATGAAAGCCGCTTTGCCGCAAATGCGAGCTCAAAAATCAGGTTTGATAATCAATATTACTTCTATTGCGGGTTATATGGGTTTGCCCTATCGCAGTATTTATTCGGCTTCAAAAGGAGCTTTAAAGTTGATAACCGAAGCTTTGCGAATGGAGGTAAAATCTTTTGGAGTACATATAACCAATGTTGCACCAGGAGATTTTGCAACAAATATAGCTGCTGGAAGGTATCATGCGCCGGTTTTAGCGGGTTCAGCTTATGAAATGCCATACAAGAAAACCTTAGAAACAATGGATACGCATGTGGATAGTGGTAGTAATCCGAATCAAATGGCAGAGGCAGTTTATGCTATTATCCAGAATCCAAATCCGAAGGTTCATTATAAAGTTGGTGCGTTGTTACAAAAGTTTAGTATTGTGCTCAAACGTGTACTTCCGGGTAAGGTTTATGAAAAAATGCTAATGAATCACTACAATATTTAAGATTCTTATTTTTTCTAAATTTGAGGAAATCGAAATGTTTTCATTTTTCTTAAATGACATTGAACACCTGCTTTATTTTTTTAAGTTTGGAATGTTGATTATACTAAAAAAAGAGTAGGCAAAATAATTACTAAAAAAGAATATGTTGCCTTTTAGATTAATTGTAGTTTTGCAACGGTTTCGCGTTAGGGATTGTAGCGGCATCCCTCGCTTTTTTTGCGAGGATACAGCGAAAAGCACGACCCGTAGCTTTGCGGAGGGTAACGCCCAAAAGAGTAATAACACACAATTAAATATACAACAATTATGAAATTTTTTATTGACACAGCTAATTTAGCTCAAATTAAAGAAGCGCAGGCATTAGGTGTTTTGGATGGGGTAACTACCAATCCGTCATTGATGGCAAAAGAAGGAATTACGGGTAAAAACAATATTTTAAAACATTATGTTGACATTTGCAACCTTGTTGAAGGTGATGTAAGTGCTGAGGTAAATGCTCTTGATTATCAGGGTATGGTTAAAGAAGGTGAGGAGCTTGCTGACTTACATGACCAAATTGTGGTAAAATTGCCAATGACCAAAGAAGGGGTTATGGCTGCTAAATATTTTTCAGATAAAGGAATTAAGACTAATGTTACCTTGGTGTTTTCTGTTGGGCAAGCTATTTTAGCTGCTAAAGCTGGAGCAACTTATGTATCTCCATTTGTAGGTCGTTTGGATGATGTTTCAACAGACGGTTTAGCATTGATTGAAGAGATTCGTTTAGTTTACGATAATTACGGTTACGAAACTCAAATTTTAGCTGCATCAGTGCGTCATACGATGCATATTGTAAATTGTGCTAAAATTGGTGCTGATGTAATGACAGGACCGTTATCTGCAATTTACGGTTTATTAAAACACCCTTTGACAGATATTGGATTGGCGCAGTTTGTTGCTGATTTCGAGAAAGGAAATAAATAAAACATTTTTCGGTGTACACTTTTTAGTCACACTGGATGAAATAAAAAAATCCCATTCGCCGCGGCGAATGGGATTTTTTATTGGTTTGGTTTTGGTTAGTTTGTTTCGAAATTAGTGTCCGCCGCCAGCGCTTTCAACGGAGGATATCCCTTGTTTTTTCAGTAGTTTTGGACAGTAATATCCATAAAATGCCAAATAAGCGAATCCGATTAATGGAACGATATATGAGAAATGAGTAAAAGTAATTCCTAAAATTCCTTCAGGGTTGGAAAGATCTAAATCACATATTTTTCCTTGAACAAGAGGTATAACTCCTCCACCAAGAATCATCATGATCAAAAAAGAGGAGGCTTTTCCGGTGTTTTTGCCCAGTCCTGAAATGGCAAGATCAAATATCGAAGGCCACATTATGGATAAAAACAGACCGCCGGATATGAAAAAGAATTTTGCAATTTCTGGATTTGGCCAAATTAAACCAAGTGTCATCATTAATAAACCAGAAAAACCAAAAAGCATTAATGTTTTGCCAGCATTTTTGCCTCCAATAAAGCTGATAGCGATGAATAAGCCAATCCAAATTGGGTAAATGTAAAAGGCAGAGACGTCATGGGCAGCAAATACATTTGCTCCAATAATAACCCCGAAAGCTAAGGCTGGTACAATGAATTTTAGTGCAGTGTTCACCAAGGTTGATGTATTGAATACGTTTACTCCGCCGTTCCAACGTCCGATCATTAAGCTACCCCAATATAATGCAATGAACGGAGCGATGGCATCTTCAAGTACGCTACCAAAGGCTTTTGTACTTAGCAATGCTGGAAAGTTACTGATAATGGTTACTTCTGTACCTACATAAATAAAAATAGCTATCATACCTAAATACAATTGCGGGTAATTCAAGATACTAAAATTTTTATCAGTTAAGGTTTCATTATCCGATTCTATTTTAGCAGGGTCTTCAATACGTGAAAAATACATAAATACAGCTACGGCAAGAAAGGCAATCCCTAAAATGATAAAAGGTAATTTAATGTCTTCGAGTGATAAATTTGTTTTTTTATTATCTCCCATGCCAAACAAGGAGATACCTAAGAGAATAGCTCCGATAGTTGTTCCAAAAGAGTTCACACCACCAGCTAATGTTAGTCGATGTGCTCCTGTGCTGGCGCTACCCATTTTGATTGCTAGTGGATTGGCTACAATTTGTTGTATTGAAAAACCCAAGCCCACCGTGAAAAGTGCAGTTAAAAAGAAAGTAAAACTTTGCATTGTTGCTGCAGGGACAAATAGGAATGAACCAATAGCTGATAGTACAAGACCAATAGAAAGGGTTTTTTTGTACCCGTACTTTTGTAAGACATCTGACTTTAATGAGATTAAAAAGAAGATTAGTGAACCAACAAAATAGGCAGCATAAAAGGCCCAAGCAACCAATTGCGATTGTACTTGCGATAGAGTAAAGACTTTCTTAAAAACGGGAATTAGAATGTCGTTTGCAGATCCGACGAAACCCCAAAAAAAGAAAACGATAATAAGTGAAATAAACTGGCCCCATTTGGTTTGGATTTGCTCTGTGTTCATAGGATGAATTTAGTTAGAAATAGTGTATGCTCTTTTTATGTTTGTTGTGACCGTAAATATATTTGTTAAGTAAATCAAAAAAAAATTAATTCCTTTAAATGATATTTTTATTACGGAATAACTAGTTTTTAAGCGAGAAGTCTGTTTTTTTTTCAAACTTTCTGCTGTATTTTGGTATGTTTTAAAAGGAATAAGTGGGTCATTGAGGAAAGATTGTGTTCAATAGTATGGATTTATATATTTTGCGTTAATTATCATTTCAGAATAAAAATTGTTGAGTCTTCTTTTTTTTAATTTTGGTGTCGCCGTTTGGTCATGTTCTTGAAATTATTTTTCTAGAAATGATTGTCTTTTTTATGCTACTTCTTGGGCGCATCACATCTATTTTTTTCATGGTTTTTAAACCGTATTTTTTTTGTATTTTTGCAAAAATTTTATAATCAGATCTTCATGTTAACAGTTAATAATTTATCAGTTCAATTTGGCAAGCGAATTTTATTCGACGAGGTAAACACAACTTTCACGCACGGAAATATTTATGGTGTGATTGGTGCTAATGGTGCTGGAAAATCTACCTTTTTAAAAATAATTTCGGGTGATATGGATCCAACTTCTGGACACATTCACTTAGAGCCAGGCAAGCGTATGTCTGTTTTGAACCAAAATCATAACATGTTTGATGAGCATACCGTTCTTGAAACTGTAATGATGGGTAACAAAGTGCTTTATGCCGTTAAAAAAGAAATGGATGAGCTGTACTTGGATTATAATGATAAAAATGCAGATAGAATTGGCGAATTGCAAGTGCAATTTGAAGAAATGAACGGTTGGAATGCTGACTCTGATGCTGCAGCCATGTTGTCAAACTTAGGTATTAATGAGGATAGTCATTACACTTTAATGGCTGATCTTGAGGGCAAGATGAAAGTTCGTGTACTTTTGGCGCAAGCATTATTTGGAAATCCTGATCTGCTTATTATGGATGAGCCTACTAATGATCTTGACTTTGAAACGATCGCTTGGTTAGAAAACTTCTTGGCCAATTATGAGAATACAGTAATTGTAGTATCTCACGATAGACACTTTTTGGATGCGGTTTGTACTCATATTTCTGATATCGACTTTAATAAAATTAGTCACTATTCTGGTAACTATACGTTTTGGTATGAGTCTAGTCAATTAGCGGCTAAACAACGTGCACAGCAAAATAAAAAAGCCGAAGAGAAAAAGCAGGAGTTAGAAGAGTTTATTCGTCGTTTTAGTGCCAACGTTGCTAAATCGAAACAAGCTACTTCGCGTAAAAAAATGATTTCTAAATTAAATATTTCTGAAATTAAGCCATCAAGTCGCAGGTATCCTGCTATCATATTCGATCAAGATCGCGAAGCAGGAGATCAAATTTTGAATGTACAAGATTTAAGTGCTACTGTAGATGGTGAACTTTTATTTAAAGGAGTCGATTTGAACATGGCCAAAGGAGATAAGATTGTTCTTTTCTCAAGAGATTCTCGTGCTACAACTGCTTTCTATGAAATATTAAATGGTAATCAGGTTGCTGATTCAGGCAAATATGATTGGGGTGTAACTACTAATCAAGCTTATTTACCAAGCGAAAATCATTCTTTTTTTGATAATGATTTGACCTTAGTAGATTGGTTGCGTCAATATGCTAAAACTGAGGAGGAGCGTGATGAAGTTTTTATCAGAGGATTTTTGGGTAAAATGATTTTCTCTGGCGAAGAAGCTTTAAAAACTAGTAGAGTATTGTCAGGAGGAGAAAAAGTACGTTGTATGTTGTCTCGAATGATGATGGAGCGTGCCAATATTTTGATGCTAGATGAGCCAACCAATCACCTAGATTTGGAGTCGATCACTGCATTCAATAACTCGCTTAAAAACTTTAAGGGTTCTGTGATTTTTACAACGCACGATCACGAGTTTGCACAAACTGTGGGTAATAGAGTAGTAGAGCTTACGCCAAATGGTGCAATTGATCGTTACATGACATTTGATGAGTACCTTGAGGATGATAAAATTCAAGAATTACGTACTAGAATGTACACGGTTTAATGATAAAAATCTAGGTAAAAAAATAACACTAAAGCCCCAATTGCAGTAGCAGTTGGGGTTTTTATTTACGACTCAAGATTTTTGAAATAATAAATGCTAAAATGGCTAGAATGGCCACTACGAGAAAAATGCCTACCCCAACACCGGCTTTAAAAATGCCTTCAATTAAGGAACAACTAGATATGGTGAGTAATACAAGTACTAATACAAGGGCTCTGGATATTTGCTGAAACATACGGTTAAGGTTTTAATTGTTAGTGAAGTGTCAAAAGTAATTGAAATAGGAGCATTAGAGTTATACAATTCTGTTTGGTTTTTACACGATTGCTGGATTTAAAATGGTTTGCTGATTATAATTTGCGCTTTTTTCTACCGATGTAATACTAAAAAGCTAAAATTGAATTTGTATATTTGCCTAACAATCTACCTTATTACTATGAGTCAAAAAGTATTACTTAATGCACAAGAAGTTACTATCATACTGCATCGTTTGGCTTGTCAATTAATTGAAAAACACTTAGATTTTTCAGATACAATTCTAGTAGGAATTCAACCTCGTGGTGTTTTTTTAGCAGAGCGTTTAAAACAAATCTTAGAACAAGAATATAATACACCAACAATTGCGTTAGGTTATCTAGATATCACCTTTTTTAGAGATGATTTTAGAAGAACGGATAAACCACTGGAGGCAAACAAAACCAAGATCAATTTTATTGTTGAAAATAAAAAAGTAATTTTTATTGACGATGTACTTTATACTGGTCGTAGTATTCGATCGGCGTTAACAGCAATACAATCTTTTGGGAGGCCTTCAGAAATTGAACTTTTGGTTCTTGTAGATAGACGTTTCAGTAGGCATTTGCCAATTCAACCTGACTACAGGGGCAGGCAAGTTGATGCTATCAACAACGAAAAAGTAAAAGTAAGCTGGAAAGAACAAGAAGGGGAAGATGGCGTGTATTTGATTACAAGCTAATACCAGTGTAACTATCAAGTAAAAACATATAATCGTAAACTAAAATGAAAGAATTAAGCGTAAATCATTTATTGGGTATCAAGTACATTACAAAAGATGATATTGACCTAATTTTTGAAACTGCGGATCATTTTAAAGAGGTAATCAACAGACCTATTAAAAAAGTACCTTCGTTACGAGATATTACGATTGCCAATATATTTTTTGAAAACAGTACTCGAACTAAATTATCATTTGAATTAGCTCAAAAACGATTATCTGCTGATGTTATTAGTTTTTCGGCAGCGCAGTCATCTGTTAAAAAGGGTGAAACCTTAATTGATACCGTAAACAATATTCTCTCCATGAAGGTTGATATGGTGGTAATGCGACATTCCAATCCTGGAGCCGCTTATTTTTTGAGTAAAAATGTAAAAGCCAGTATTGTAAATGCAGGCGATGGCGCACATGAACATCCTACACAGGCCTTATTAGATAGCTATTCTATTCGAGAAAAATTAGGAGAAGTAGCAGGTAAAAAAGTAGTTATTGTGGGTGATATTTTACACTCTAGAGTAGCTTTATCTAATATTTATGCGTTGCAAATGCAAGGTGCTGAAGTGAAAGTGTGCGGACCTAAAACATTAATTCCACGATACATCGAATCTTTAGGTGTTACAGTTGAGCCTAATTTGCGCAAAGCATTAGAATGGTGTGACGTAGCCAATATGTTGCGAGTACAGAATGAACGTATGGATGTGAATTTTTTTCCTTCAACTCGCGAATACGCCCAACAATATGGAGTAGACCTTCCGTTGTTAGAATCTTTGAACAAAGAAATTGTCATCATGCATCCTGGTCCAATAAACCGTGGAGTTGAGATTACTAGTGAGGTGGCTGATTCGGGCCAATCTGTGATCTTAAATCAGGTCGAAAATGGAGTAGCCATCCGTATGGCGGTAATTTATCTTTTGGCTTCTAAAATTCAATAGTTTGTTGAAAAACTTCGTAAATTAGCCAAAGCAACACAATTAGGTCATAAAAATTGATTCCAGAATAAATACAATATGAAAGTAGATCAAAAAGGACATACCATTACCATTAAAGATACACAAGGTGATTTAATGGGATTTTTGATGAAAGTGACACACCAACACAAAACCTTTGAAACGCACAATCTAATTATTGATTTGTTGGCTTACAAAGAAGTATCAGTTGCTGATGTAAAGTCATTTGCTCCTTTAGCAAAACAACATAAAAAATTAAAAAAATCATTTGTTATTGTGGTAGCTGATTTTGATTTTAACGCACTTCCAGCCAAGTTGACTGTTGTGCCTTCATTACTTGAAGCACATGATATTATTGAAATGGAAGAAATTGAACGTGATTTGGGTTTTTAAACTTATTCTCAAATCTTGAAAGTGTTGCAAAAAGGAATACCTCTAAATAATTTGAATACGAACCCCTTTGAAACTAACTATCCTTGGTTGCTATGCCGCCACTCCGCGCACTTTTACCAATCCTACTTCTCAAGTATTAGAGATAAAAAACAGACTTTTTTTAATTGATTGTGGCGAGGGTACTCAGGTACAACTCCGAAAAAATAAGATTAAGTTTTCTAAGATTAATCATATTTTTATATCCCATTTGCACGGTGATCATTTTTTTGGTCTTGTTGGTTTGGTTTCTACATTTTCTTTGTTAAATAGAACGACTGATTTACACATTTACGGTCCTGAGGGAGTTAAGGATATCATCCTGCTTCAACTTAAACTATCAAACGCTTGGACTAATTATGGTTTGTTTTTTCATGAGTTAAAATCGCTCGACAGTGAAATTGTTTATGAGGATGATAAGGTAGTAGTAAAAACCATTCCATTAAAGCACCGTGTTTATACCAACGGATTTTTATTTGAAGAGAAAGTGGGAGAGCGAAAATTAAATGTTGCAGCCGTACAGCAACACAAAATAGAAACTTGCTACTACCAAAACATCAAAAACGGTAGAGATATTACATTAGATGATGGCACTATAATTCCTAACACAGCATTAACTTTCGATCCTGATGCTACCAAGAGCTTTGCCTTTTGTTCGGATACTATATATCATGAAGCTATTATTCCCATTATAAAAAATGTTGATGTATTGTATCATGAATCGACTTTCCTGCAGTCAGAAGAAGCGTTAGCAAAAAAAACATTCCACAGTACCGCTCAAGAAGCCGCTTTGATTGCCCAGAAAGCAGCGGTCAAGCAATTGATTTTAGGTCATTATTCTACGCGTTACGATTCTATTTCTTTGTTTAAAAATGAGGCTGAATCGATTTTTTCCTCTATTCTTTTGGCTGATGATGGTAAAACTTTCGAGTTCTAAAATGATATACTGTAGAAATAAGGAGCTGTAACTACAATCAGTTCTAATTTACTAAATAGATTTTCACAACTAATTAAAATATATAAGTATGAATGATTTAAGTAATTATCGTAAGTCTTATGATAAAAATGAGCTATTAGAGTCGACGATACCAACTAATCCGATGGAGTTATTCGATTCCTGGTTTCGAGAAGTTGAGGATGCAGGTGGAGAGTTTGAAGTAAATGCTATGACGGTTGCTACAATTGGTAAAGATGGTTTCCCAAAATCAAGAGTCGTTTTGTTAAAGCAAGTAACCCAAGAAGGATTTGTTTTTTACACCAATTACAATTCTGATAAAGGCAAAGCTATACTTGCTAATTCACAGGTGTGCTTGTCTTTCTTTTGGCCTAATCTAGAGCGCCAAGTGATTATTAAAGGTACTGCTGCTAAAACAAGTACAGAGGTATCTGATGCCTATTTCAATTCTCGTCCGTTAGGAAGTAGGCTCGGCGCAATTGTATCGAATCAAAGTGATATCATCCCTGGAAGATCATTTTTGGAGGATGCATTACAAGAATTAGAAAATGAAATGATTGATAAAGAAGTAAAAAGACCAGAACATTGGGGAGGATTTTTAGTTTCTCCAAACGAGATTGAATTTTGGCAGGGGAGACCAAATCGTTTGCATGATCGCATTCGGTATATTTTGGATAGTGGAGTTTATTGGAAATCAGATAGACTTGCCCCATAAGTACGTAAAGTATTATATTTTTTATAATTAAGTGTATTTCATCGATTTTATTTGTATTTAAACTGATTTTTTTATAGTTTTATATCAGATAAGATTAGAAAATATTAATCATAAAGTTTTTTGCCCCACAATCTACTTTATCTTAAACTCTTTGTTATGAAAAAAGCTTTACTTCGTGCTGTTGTTATTGTAACTGTTTTAGGATCAATGGTTTCTTGCTCTTCTGATGATTCGGGTGCTGACACTCAAAATAATGTTAAAGTAGAGAAAGTTACGAGTTATCAATACAGTACAATTGAAATTGAAACTATGGACTTAATTAATAAATATAGAGTTAGTAAAGGTTTGAAAGCTCTTGAACGAATTAATCATATGTCATTTAAATCTGAAGAACATGATTTGTATATGATTGAGAATAATGTAGTCAATCATGATAACTTTATCTCCAGATCTGAAAACATTATGAAAGCCTTGAAAGCAACTAATGTAAGTGAAAATATAGCCTATAACTTTAATACTCCTGAAGGCGTACTTAATGCTTGGCTAGCGAGCCCAAGTCATAAGCAAAATATAGAGGGAAATTTTACACACTTTGGAATAGCAATCAAGATCCATCCAGTGAATGGTAAAAAGTATTACACTAATATTTTTGCGAAAATATAATTATTTATGAAAGTACAAAAAGGCTGATTTCTATTATGAAATCGGCCTTTTTTTTGTTGTAAATGCGACGATTTTACAATTCTAAAAGTGTCATGCAAACATTTTACTTCTAGAATTCACCGAAAAATTAGGTAATCAGAAATTTAAAAAGGACTATGTTTAATTATCATTTTAAAAGTACCTTAAGTATCATTTACATTAAATAGTGTCTTCGAGAGGCACTTTTACCTTCCATTTTTGACTATTAAACCTAAATTTCAATTGTATAAAAAAAGGAATAGATATGCTCCATTCCTTTCTTCGTAAAAACTTTTTTTAAATAAACATTTGTAAATCTATCAACAACTATAAGTCTGTGATGATAAACTCACTCCTTCTGTTCATTTGATGTTCTTCCTCAGAGCATTTAACACCATCACCACAATTATTTACCAATTGCGATTCTCCATAGCCTTTACCTGTAAGTCGGTTAGAGTCGATGCCTTTGCTTATAAGCCACTCAATAGTTGCTCTTGCACGTCGATTTGATAAATTTTCATTATACTTGGCCGTTTGTCTACTATCTGTATGAGAACGAATATCCAATTTCATTTTTGGATACTCTTGAAGAACTTCTAGAATTTTTTGAAGATCAATTGTAGCAGCAGGTTTTATATTTGACTTATCTAAATCAAAATAAATCATTTTTATATTGAAGCATTTACCTAAATCATCACCAATAGCGACTTTACATTTTGTGTTCTCTAATGCAATTGGCGCTTCGGTTTGGTTTTGCTCTTTGCGAGTGATTACTTTTATTTCCTGAGTATTATAATCTGGATATAACGCACGCACGTAATACGTCTCTCCACAAGCAACATTAAATAGATATTTCCCTCTGTCATCTGCTTGTTTGCTTTCAATCTCACTAAAATTAGAGTCGAATAGTATAACTTGGGCGTTTGGTAAAATATTTGAAGTAGCCAAGTCAGTAACAATACCTGTTAAAATATGTTCACATGAAATTTTCTTTAATTCTAAAAATTTGTAGATATCATCAGATCCTTTCCCTCCATCTTTGTTAGAGGTAAAGAAACCTCTTCGAGTTGTGCTATTGATGTAGTATGCAAAATCATCTAGAGGCGAATTGATATCAGATCCAATATTCGAAACTTCGCTCCAATCTTCATTTTTTGATGGAGTTGTAACAAAAACATCTAAACCACCTAATCCTGGATGCCCGTCTGAAGCGAAATACAATTCGTTTTCAGCACTTAAGAAAGGAAAAGTTTCTCTTCCCTCCGTGTTTATTGTTTTACCTAAATTTTGAGGCTGACTGAAATTTCCATCATCGTAAATTTCGA
Organism: uncultured Flavobacterium sp.; assembly: GCA_964566045.1. GTDB lineage: Bacteria > Bacteroidota > Bacteroidia > Flavobacteriales > Flavobacteriaceae > Flavobacterium. Next base: position 3,696 of record CAZMHK010000035.1, on the reverse strand, counting down.
CGGTAAAAATATCCGATTGCCCAAGAGTGCCAGGTCTGTCAGAAGCAAAATATAGTTTCTTTTCATCTGGACTTAATGCAGGATGTGCCGTATTAAATTCGTCGCTATTAAAAGGCAACTCAATAATATTGGTCCACTCGTTATTAATTTTACTTGCTCTATATATCTTTAGTAGGACAGAATTTGTTGCATCTTTTCCTTTTTTTCCATTGATAAAGTTGTTACGCGTAAAATAGATTGTTTTGCCATCTTTAGTAAATACTGCAGTTGACTCATTGAATTTAGAATTAATTTTTCGATCAAATTTAATTGGTTTAAATGCTGTATTGTTCTGATCTAGTTGAGCACTGTATAAATTAGTGAAGTGCTCATTTGTCCATTTATGTTTTCTTTGACTAATTCCACCTGTATCTTTTGCTGATGTAAATACAATATTGTTTTGATACATCGTTGATCCATAGTCAGAATAAATTGAATTTATACCAGCATCTTCGATGATGTGTCTACCAGAGTTTTTTTTGATTTCTTCTAAATAGTTTTTGTTTTTTTCAAAAAGTCTTGATCTATTATCGCCTCCTTCTTTTTTATTTAAATCAGAGATAATTTTATTTGCTTTATCGTTTTGATTGATTGAACGCAGTGATTGTGCATATCTAAAATAATACTCCGCTTCAATATCGTTAGGATTCATTTCAAATAATGCCTCGTACCATTTAGACGCTTGTTGAAGTTGTGCATTAAAGTAATATGAATTACCTAATTTTTTAAACATATCAGCTGATTTGTATCCTTTTTCTGCGACTTTTTCATAAGTTTTAATGGCGTCTATATAAGCGTAATTTTCATAATCTTTATCTGCTGATTTTATTTGGCCTTTTTGAGAATAAATGTTTGATGACAACACAATTAACAAAGAAAGGAAGATGAGTAAGTTCGATTTCATATCGTTTTATTTAGAAGAATCTTGGTGCTACTATTTTACCGTTGTTTTTAAAGATGTCATATCTGATAAAGATTTCGTGCGAACCTCTATTGTAATTTCTTAATTTGGTCGTCTCATTGTCAAATCCATAGCCAATGTACATTGCTTCATTGATTTGAAATCCAACCATAGCACTTACTGCTGCGCTCCATCTGTAAGCAGCGCCAATAACAAATTTTTCGCTGAACATGAAATTTGCGCTTAGATCAACTTGTAAAGGAGCACCAGTAACTAATTTTGATAAAAATGCAGGTTTGAATTTTACATTATCATTTACATCAAAAACATAACCTCCAATTAAATAATAGTTAATTCTTTCTGTGTTGATTGCTACTTCATTATCATCATATCGTTTGGATTCAATAAAGTTTGGTACTGAAAATCCAACATAAGCTTTGTCAGAGTGCAAGTATAAACCGGCTCCTATGTTAGGAGTGAATTTATTATTAAAATTTTGAAGAGTAGGGTCGGAGGAATTTACAGGGTTTAATTTGCTTGGATCTAAATTAAAAAGGTTTGCAGTTCCCTTTAATCCAAACGATAGTTTGTAATTGTAAGATATAGGTAGACTATACGAAAAATCAGCTGAAATTGTAGTTTCGTTAGTTGGGCCGATTTTGTCATTAATAAATGTTACTCCAAGTCCAAGATTATTCTCGTTAAGAGGAGTGTTTAAGGAGGCTACACTTGTAATTGGCGCCCCATCTAATCCTACCCATTGCGCCCTATGTAGTGCAAAGACACTCATTGCTCCTCTTGATCCAGCATAGGCTGGATTAATGTTGATGGTATTGTACATGTATTGGGTAAATTGAGCATCCTGCTGAGCCTTTCCTTTAAACGCTGTAAACATTAAGAGAACTAAAAATAGCTTTGTTTTCATATTGGCTTTTCTTTATTATGACGCCGTACTCATAAAAATGAATGGAGGCTTACGTTTTTTACCTTGTAGCTTTTCTTTATAAGTAGACTAAAAGCTTACCCTGAGAACATATTGCTCAGGGTTAAGCTTTATTAAGGCTACCTCGAAAGATACAAATATCCTTCTAATTTTTTGTTTTCAACTCGATTTGCATCTGTTGATTTGTAAGTTATGATATAAAAATAGGTACCTGTTGGTAAACCAGTAGATTCTTTGATTGTTGTTCTACCTCTTGAAGTACCATCAAAATTATTAGTTTCGTTATTATAATCTCTTGTTTCAAAGACTAAAACTCCCCAACGATTATAGATTTCTACTTTATTTTCAGTATAACAACTATCGTTAATGTTATCAATTACGAATGTTTCGTTTATACCATCTCCATTTGGAGAAAATGCATTTCGTACAAGAACATTTCCGCATCCCAATACAATACAGCTATCATTAATGTTGACAATGACTCTATAAATTGTTTGACATGAGCCATTAGTAACGGTATACTCAAACACTTTATCTCCTAAGCTCAGGCCAGAAGGGTTCAATATATTTCCTTGTAAAGCATTGGTGTTGTTTACATCAACCCATGAACCATTTATTGCAGTACCTGCTGGTAAGCGATCAAATAGATTAAGTGTTGTACTTTCACCTGTACAAGCTGAAGCATTTATTTCAATTACATTTTCAATTGTACTTACAGTGATCGTTTGATTAAAGGTTGTCACATTGCCGCAAGTGTCAGATACATCCCATCTTCTAATTATGGTGTATGAAATTGTAGAGTTATTTGTAATTGTTTCTGTATATACTGCAGGGAGCACACCTGAACAGTTGTCAACAAAAATCAGCTCCGGTTTAGCTGGAATTGATCCGCAAGTCGCATTTAATGTTACAGGATAACTAGTATTTGTTGTTGGTCCATTGGTATCTTGTACTCTTATTACTTGAGATGCGGTACTACTGTTTCCTGCTGCATCGGTAGCAGTCCATGTACGAGTGATAACAAATGAACTGCTGCAGTTTCCTTGCACATTTTCGTCTCTAAATGTTAAAGTAACGAGACTACAATTATCAGTTGCTGTAGGTACTGTGAAGTTTGGTGTTAAAGAACATGAAATCACAGATTCTGCTGGTAATTGACTAATCGAGGGTGGAGTAATATCCATAATCTCAATAGTAACTTTTGCAGAAGTACAATTTGAAGGGTTAAGTTTTTCGCAGATTTGATAAACAAGTTCATAGTTACCTGCGGCCATTTGCCCCTGCGTAGTAACATTACCAGCACTGTCCAATGATAATTGGGTACTACTAGAAGAGATTACAACGATATTTATTTCCTCTATTTTTATTGTAGCGTTATTTAATCTATCATTTTGTAGAACATTACCGATGACGCCAGTTGCCGAGCAAGCTACATTATTGAAGGTGTCCTCCAATGCAGTTATTGTTGCAGCAGTTACAACAATAGTTACTGTTCCAGTTGAACAATTACTAGGATTGTTAATTTCGCAAATTGTGTATTGTGCGGTGTATGTTCCAGCTGCTGTGTTTGGGCTAATTGTAACTGTCCCATTTGAATTAATTGTAATTGGTCCGTTTGTAATAGGAGTTAAAGTTATTGTCTGTAATGTTACTGGTACTCCATTTATTGTGTCATTTGTTAAGACATTTAGATCAATATTTCCACCAATTGAACCATTAATTGGTCCTGCAGGATCATTTTTAGCAATTAATTCCGCCGCATCATTATCTACAATAGTACCAGTAGCTGAAGCAGTACCAGAGGCAATAGAGA
>CAZMHK010000034.1:0-24325 GCA_964566045.1 uncultured Flavobacterium sp. | reverse complement strand
ATACGTTTCGTTTGTTGTTATTTCATAAACCTAAATAGCTATTTAATAAATACATAAGTAATGTCGAAAGTAATAGGAAAAGTTGCCCAGATCATTGGACCAGTAGTTGACGTAGTTTTCAACGGTAAGGATGTTGAACTTCCAAAAATTTATGATTCGTTAGAAATCACAAAAAAAGATGGTACTTTATTAGTGCTAGAAGTACAATCTCACATTGGTGAAAACACAGTTCGTACCATTTCGATGGACTCAACAGACGGTTTGTCTAGAGGTTACGAAGTTGTGGGTACAGGAAATCCTATTCAAATGCCAATTGGTGCAGATGTTTACGGTCGTTTATTTAACGTTGTTGGAGATGCTATTGATGGTTTGCCAGAATTGCCTAAAACTGGTGAGAACGGAATGTCTATTCACCGTCAGGCTCCAAAATTTGAAGATTTATCTACATCTTCTGAAGTTTTATTTACAGGTATCAAAGTCATCGATTTGATTGAGCCTTATGCAAAAGGTGGTAAAATTGGATTGTTTGGTGGTGCTGGAGTTGGTAAAACAGTATTGATTCAGGAGTTGATTAACAATATTGCAAAAGGTCACGGTGGACTTTCAGTATTCGCAGGAGTAGGAGAAAGAACACGTGAAGGAAATGACTTGCTTCGTGAGATGTTAGAGTCAGGTATTATTAAATATGGTGAAGAATTCATGCACTCTATGGAAAATGGAGGATGGGACTTATCAAAAGTTGATTTGCCAGGAATGAGAGAGTCTAAAGCTACTTTCGTTTTCGGTCAAATGAATGAGCCACCAGGAGCTCGTGCACGTGTGGCACTTTCTGGATTGTCTATCGCTGAGTATTTCCGTGATGGAGCTGGATCTGATCAAGGTAAGGATGTATTGTTCTTCGTTGACAATATCTTCCGTTTTACACAAGCAGGTTCTGAGGTATCGGCACTTTTAGGTCGTATGCCATCTGCAGTAGGTTACCAACCAACTTTGGCAACTGAGATGGGAGCAATGCAAGAGCGTATTACTTCTACAAATAAAGGTTCTATTACATCTGTACAAGCGGTTTACGTACCTGCGGATGACTTAACTGACCCGGCACCAGCAACAACTTTTGCTCACTTAGATGCAACTACAGTATTGTCTCGTAAAATTGCTGAGTTAGGTATTTATCCTGCGGTTGACCCGTTAGATTCTACTTCTCGTATCTTGACTCCACATATCTTAGGAAATGAGCACTATGACTGTGCACAAAGAGTGAAAGAAATTCTTCAAAAATACAAGCAATTACAAGATATTATCGCGATCCTTGGTATGGAAGAATTATCAGAAGATGATAAATTGGCAGTATCAAGAGCGCGTCGTGTACAACGTTTCTTGTCTCAGCCTTTCCACGTAGCGGAGCAATTTACAGGTTTAAAAGGAGTTTTAGTTGATATTAAAGATACTATTAAAGGATTTAACATGATTATCGATGGTGAGTTAGATCACTTGCCAGAGTCAGCTTTTAACCTTAAAGGTACTATTGAAGAAGCTATCGAAGCTGGAGAAAAAATGTTAGCTGAAGCATAAATTAGTATACAGTTATATCCTTGGTATTTTTTACTGAGTCTTTTAACTGAAACTGAAAACTTAAAAATATGATTTTAGAAATAGTATCACCAGAGGCTAAATTATTTTCAGGAGAAGTAACATCGGTTACCTTGCCTGGAGTAGATGGAAGTTTTCAAATCTTAAATAATCACGCTCCTATTGTTTCCATTCTTGAAAAAGGTGTGATTAAAATTGCAGCGGCAAACCTTACTTTGACAAAGGATGTTGCTAGTAAGTTTACAAAACTAGATGCTCAAAACTACACTTTAGAGATTCATTCTGGTACTGTGGAAATGAAAGACAATAAAGTTATTGTTTTAGTAGATTAGACCGAACAAATATTGATAGAAACCTCGCTTGTTGCGGGGTTTTTTTATGTCCAGTCCCAAATCATAATGTGCCATGTAATCTTTTCTTGTTCATATGTTTTTTGAATCTTAAACCCTATTGAGAGATGAGCTTGTAAGGATCTAATGTTTGTTGAAGCTACTTCTGTTAGCACACAATGAAATCCTTTTTTATGTTCCTGCTTGAAAAACTGATAAAGCTTTTTAAATAGTCCTTCACCTCTGTATCCTGCTGCAATGCATATTTGGCCCATAACAAGGTATTTTTTTGTCGGGGGTACTAGTTGATCTATTTCATTAAAAAAAGGCTTTAGGATTTCTATTTTGTCTTTATAAGTCGGTAGCATGACTAGGGCATAGCCTATTACTTTATTACCTGACTTTATAATGCAGTGTGACGCACTATTATGCATATCTTGAAGGTCTGTTAGCGAATGTTGAACTGTTACAAATCCCTCTTTCAATTGCTCATTAATTTTGTCTGCTCTTAATAAGTTTTCTTGTTGAAGTACAAGAATTTCTTTTAGCTCCTCGTTGCAACTTGTTTTGGTAAATACTATTTCCGTCATAGTTTTATTGGTTCAGGCAATTATATTTTACTTTGTTGCAACTCCTTTACTTGTAGTTGAATGCTGGCATTTGAATGATTAACATCACAATTTACGTAAAAAATATTTCAATTATAGGTTCATTTTTTTTTTTTCGATTATTTGAGCAAAAAAAAATCGAAATCGTAAAGAAGTTTTTACGATTTCGATTACATCAAATTTATAACTGGAAAGTTTGTTACATGATCTTCTTAACTCTTTTTGAATTGTCGGCAATGTAAGATACAAGCCATGCAATTTGTCCTTCTCTACTGAAATATAGTTTTTTGTTGTTGATATCTGGAATATTTTCTAATAATGTAATAAGAATGTTGTTTCCGGAAATTAAATGTTTTTGTGAGTAAGTGCTTAGAACACGTGCGATTTCTTTGTCAGTAGTAGCTAAACTTTTATATCTTGCATAGTTGTTTTTTACTACTGCATCATAGTTTAATACATCTTCAATAGTAAATTCGCAGAAGTTATCCTCTGATTTTGCCATTTGTAAGGTATAGAATGCCCAAACTGCTCCGCCAGAAAAGTATACAGAACTTTTGTTCATTGCTTTTGGTTTTGAATTGAACATTGCTTTTGTTTGTGTTCTTAACTCAGGCATGTACTCAAATGCTTTTGAACTGTAGTCTTTTATGTCATCTGATTTTGTTTTTTTATTAACAATTTCAGTTAATGTAATAGAACCGTAATTAAGGCTTACTGGAAAGAAAACGAATTCTTCATTTTCAGATACATCTACGTATCCTCCTTTTGTATTACCTCCACCTATGTCAAGTACTAAAGAGTTTTTGTACTTGTTTGGTGGTATTAATCCCTTCATTAACATTTTGCCTTCTTGGCTTGCGTCAATAAAATCTAAATCTTTGCCTGTTTCTTTTTTTACTCTACCAATAAGATCTCTGTGATTCTTTGCCATAGCAACTCCAGATGATCCGATTAGATAAATGTGATCTTGAGGAACTTTAAATTCAGTATCAATAGTTTTTAAATTTTCTTTAATTACTTGAAGCGTTTTAAGTATTTCCTCTTCACCTAGATTACCATCAATAGAGATTCCTTTTGCAATTCCGACATTTTCAGTCCAGAATTTTTTTACTTCATAATTTCCTCTTTTGATGTTGTCTACATCAAGCACAGATACTTTTATTCCTTTACTGCCTATTTCTATGCCTGCATAAAGGTTTTTATCGTATTGCGCGACACTTTTGCCAGTAATTAAAAACAATACTACTGTTGCAAGTATTTGTACTGTAACCTTCATTGAAGATTTTGGATTAGATTTCATTGTTTAACGAGAGTTTAAATTTGTTTATGTTGATTTAATGCTTTGTACTTTTGCTTAGCTCGATTAATTTTAATCTTGCTTTATTTTTAACAAAAAATTATAATTTGAAGCAAATGTATATGATTAAATCGATAGCTTGGTCTACAGATTGAAATACTCGTTGAATGCAAAAAAATCCTCGACAAAATGCACTTGTTAATTTGATTTTGATTTGGATGTGTAATTAAAAAAGTATTAATTAGTCAAAAATCAGATATTTTTAACCTATTGTAATTGAGTATTATACGATTTTAAGTCCTTCTTATTTATCCTTATTTGTGTTAATTGGCGCCGTCTTTTTTAGCCCATTCTATTGTCGTGTTTCCAACTTTTTTTCCCAGTTCTAATCCTTTTTCACAGTCACTTCTGTAATGAATACAACCCAACATTCTTGATTGAGATGCTTCGTCAGCCATGGCTTCAAAATTTGCTTTTTTGCTTGGTATTAGATGCGACAAGACTGTAGCTGCGGCGGCACTAAATGTAGAATGCCCTGATACGTAAGCAGGAAAATTAGGAACTCCGGTGGTGGTTTTTATTGATGGGTCAATTTGGCTAGGCCTTGGGTTAAAATAGGCATATTTGGCATCCCAGCAACTTATAGCAGCATCCATCATGGCTATGTTGAGCAAAGCCATGTTGCGTGCCCAACGTACTTCACTGTAGTTTTGTTGAACAAAGGCCTCAGTAGCAATCGCATTCCAATGGCCAGGTGGTGTATAGGTGCCCACTCCATCTGCCCAAAAGGTAACAATTTCCATATTTCTTTTGTTCTGATTTTGACTAATTGTCTTGAGTTCTGCCAATTCTTTTTTGAACAGATCTGATTGGGTTGACGGCGGCGGTATTGGTCTATTAGCTAGTATTTGTGCAGGTGTTAGCAAAAACGATTTGACTTTTCCAAAAAATGGTAGCATTGGTGGACGGGCTGGTAGTTCAAGTGATTTCCAAGGTATTTCGCCTTTAGAAATTGTTTCTGCTTCCAATTGTGCCCACTGCGCTGGTGTTCCAATGGCAGCTCCAGCGCCATCAGTACTTGCTCTAGAAATGAATTTTGCTGCTATTTTTTTGCCTAAAATAACGCCCGCATCAATATCGCTACGAACATTGGCGCCCGCGATGATACGGTACAATTGATGTTCAGCTGCTTTTTCTTGAATAAACGCAATTTCTGTGGGAAATAATAACTTTAGTAATTCTACTGTAACGCCACAAATAGCGCCGTCTTCAGAAGGAAACGAGGGTAGCGTACTTTTGGGAATTAATACGTTTAAAGTATTGTCTTGCGTAAAAGGTGCCACTCGGTTGAATTGTTTTTTATAATACCAAGTTGCTACTAGTGCATCGTGTTGCGCTGCGCTGACGTATGCATATGCACGAGCGGCGTAAGGTGGACTCGAAAATGGAAACTCCGGATTTGCAAAAGGATTTGCAGCTGATGGAGTTGGGTACGTCCCGTCTGGGTTTTGATACGGCGGTCTGTTGTGTTTGGCTACAAGGGTTCGCATGATCTCATTCCAACGTAAAACGCCACCAGCGCTCCAGTAGCTAATTATTCTTTCTTGTTGTGGGGTTATGTTGGCTTGATAACTTTTTATTTCGTTAAGTTCTCTTATAAAAGCAGGACTATTGCTTGCTATTGGGGCATCAATTGAAAATTCATCTGGCGATGTCAATAAATAGGTTTTCCAACTCCCTGCATTTTCATCGGCTGAAATTGGATTTAATGCTTCAAATTCTTCGTTTCTTTCAATTAGATCGTCGTTGCAAGAGCTGTTAATTAGCAATACAATTGCTGAAAAAATAAGTATAGTAGTTTGTTTAAATTGACTTTTCATGGTTGTTGTTTGTTAAAATTCAAAACGTAAAATAATCCACCGTATATATTGGTGCTTTGGCCAACATTTCGGCCATTTAAAGTATAGTTACATCCTGCCAGAAATGATAACTGTGGTTTTTGCTTCGGGCTGTATTTTGCAAAAACACCAGCTCGCAATGCGTTCATGGTGTTGCTGGGAAACGGCATATTATTGCTGCTAATGTCAAAACCACCGCTTTGCGTAACCATGTTATCTAGTGATGCTTCGGCAATAAGCGTGTTGGTGCGGTAACCAATTCTATAGTTTAACAAAATTACATCAGGCATGTCTACCTTGTTGGTGTAGTGCTGACTTGTGGTGAAGTAGGAGTTTCGGTCAATTTCAATTGCAGCTCTTTTTTGATACATGGCGGTGAATGTGGTAAAAAAGCGTCCTTTTTGAAAATCGGTTATTAATCTAAAAGAGGCTGTTTGGCTTTTTGCTCCAATACTCAGAGGCAAATAATCTGCAGGGTAGTCAGATAAGGGAGTTGATACCCCTAAAACAGTGTAAACTGTGTATGCTGTTCTATTTATTTTTTTTCTAAAAGCTTGATATTTTAAGGAAACGCTCAGGTCTTGTACGCCCTCTTGTCCTGCTAATGTTCCGGCGCTTGCTTTAGTTTTTACATAAGGTAATCCAACTATAGCATTTAATTTATTGGTTAATCCGTAATTACCCATAACGGCTAAAGATGCTGTTGAGACGGTTCCTAAATTTAGATTTTCGCGTTTGAATTCGCCTTCCCAATATTCATTCCAACTGTTGTGCTGATATATGGTCCCGAAGCAGAAGAAATTTTTCCTCATAAAAAGACCGTCGTTTTCTGTTTGAGAAAACATAAAAAGCGGGCTAAGCAATAGCGCAAGTATATAGGTTTTATTCATTTTGTTTTGTTGTACTAGTTATTTTTAAGAATTTTTCGCTAAATGGAATAGCTATAAAAACACATTCTAGATTTGATTTTTAATAGTACGTTGTTTTTTAATTGTTGTATGACAAAACAATACTAATAACCATCAACCAAGAAAGGTGGTAAGCATGTAATTGGTGTCGTGGAAAAATTCTTTCAAGTTGATTTTTTGGCTAAACGGAATGTTGTCGCTCTGTAAGCTCAGAGTGTCCCATTAATTTGCGAAGTTTTAGTATGGCTCTATCTTGCTAGAATGTAATGATCCGGCGAGAAATAGTTGGGTTGAGATATTGTTTTATAAATGATTGGGATGCAAAATCACATCGTCTTTTTAAGAAGACGTTTTGCTAAAGGAAATGTTGATTTAAAATCAGATTACAACATTATGCCTTGGCGAATCGTAAAAAATCTTCAATTTTTAAAACAATAATAAACACAAAAGAGTACTAAAATTTTATGCCAAATCGGGTGGAGAAAAAGGAATCAACTGAAAACCTGAGGATAAAAGTGGTGTTGGTGTTTTGGCAAATGCTACATTTGGTAGTGCAACGCCTTGAGAAAAGCTAATTGTTGCGGTATTTTGTTGAATGTAGTCCTTTAAAAAAGATTTGATTAATTTCTTTATTGGAGATTCTTTGCTTGTGCCCGTATTAAATAACTGCTGATCTACAATGTCATGTAAATCAGAGTTTGTTTTATCTTGATGTGAATTGGGTAAGTAATACAAGCTCAAAACATTATTTTGAATTCTTTTTTTGAATATGTGGTAGGTTTTGTTATTGATAACTATATTTTCATTGACGTATTCAAAATCTGTATCTTCAACAAAGGAGTATAGAGATGCGTTAAGTTGAATCACTTGATATTGGATGTTTTCTTGTTTTTTGATTGATTCAACCCATGCCTGCTCTTCCTGATAAGCGAACATCAGGTAATAGCCCATTACATTGTAAAACAATGTAACTATAAGAAAGAGAGTGGCTAAACGTTTCATAATCATCGAAAATAGGAAACAAAAAATCAGGTTGTTAATTTTAAGATTGTTTTTAAGATAAAATTAACATAAAATTGTGATTTAAGGGTTTGATAAATGTTTTTTCAACAAATTATTTAATTTTTTACAACTCTTATTCTTTATCTGTTAAAATTCAATAAATAAAATTTCAAATGTCTCGTGTTTCAATTTGCCTTTCTTTGACGAGATTTTTTATGCACCAATGTAGCTTAGGTTTGTTTAGTTTTGTAAAATTAAATTCAGCCAAAACTTCTCTACTTTTGCTAAGCCATGAAAACATTTCCCAAAAATCTTTCCGATAAACTTCAAAAAAGATCACAGCAAAATGCATTACGCGTATTGCCATCGATTCGAGGCGGTGTTGATTTTTCGTCAAACGATTATTTGGGTTTTGCAGCATCAGAAACTCTTTTTCATCAAACTCATGAGTATTTGATGGCTCATAATTTACTTCAAAATGGCGCAACAGGCTCTCGTTTGTTGTCAGGTAATCATCCTGCATACGCCATAACCGAAAATTACATTGCTCAATTTCATCAATCAGAAACTGCTTTGCTTTTCAATTCTGGTTACGATGCCAATGTTGGTTTTTTTGGTGCTGTACCGCAACGCAATGATGTGATTTTATTTGATTCTTTATGTCATGCCTCTATTCGTGACGGAATTCAAATGAGTGCTGCAAAATCGTTTAAGTTTGAACATAATAATTTTGAAAATTTAGAAGAACTTATCGCTAAAGCAAAAGCTACGCAACTAACTTCGTCCAATATCTACATTGTCACAGAGTCGGTTTTTTCAATGGACGGTGATAGTCCTGATTTAGCTGAATTAGTGCAAATTACCATTGACAATGACTGCTATTTGATCGTAGATGAGGCGCATGCGTTGGGAGTTATTGGCGAAAAAGGGGAAGGTTTGGTGCAAATGTTTGGCTTACAAGATCAAGTTTTTGCCCGTATCATGACTTTTGGTAAGGGTTTGGGATGTCATGGAGCAGCTATTTTAGGTGGTCAAGATTTGAAGAATTATTTGGTAAATTTCGCTCGAAGTTTTATTTACACGACCGGTCTTTCTCCACATTCTGTCGCAACGATTTTAATCGCTTACAATCATTTGAGTCAAGATATAACAGCATTGTCTCAACTTCGGGAGAATATTGTTCATTTCAATCGAATAAAAAACATGTTGGGAGTAAAGCCTTTGTTTGTTCGCAGCAAATCAGCAATTCAATCTGCAATTATTCCAGGCAATGACAAGGTTAAAATGATTGCCAACCAATTACAAAAAGAAGGTTTTGATGTAAAAGCGATCCTTTCGCCTACCGTACCAGAAGGACAAGAACGCCTTCGTTTTTGTTTGCATAATTACAACACAAAGGAGCAAATTGAAAAAGTGCTTGGATTGTTAGCGACAAAAGTGTTTGGTTAACAGAGCATTTTGACCACTACAAATTAATGATAAATTACAAAAGGCTTAAAAAATATCAATATGAAACTATTTATAACAGGAATTGGAACTGATGTTGGTAAAACGGTTGCATCGGCAATTATTACAGAGGCTCTCGAGGCTGATTATTGGAAACCGATACAGGCGGGAGATTTAGATCACTCAGACAGTCACAAGATCAAGTTACTATTGTCAAACAGTAAAACAGTGATTCATCCTAATGCCTACGCACTGCATACGCCTGCAAGTCCGCATTATGCTGCCGAGTTAGATAAAATTACAATTGACTTAAATAAAATAACTGCTCCAGAAACCAAAAATCATTTGGTAATTGAAGGTGCTGGCGGAGTTTTGGTTCCATTAAATGACACAGATTGTGTAGTTGATTTGATTCAACCCGATTATAAAGTGATAGTAGTTTCACGCCATTATTTGGGCAGTATCAATCATACTTTGATGACCATCGAGTGTTTGAAAAGCAGAAATCTATCGGTTGCTGGTATCGTTTTTAGTGGTAACGAAAAGAAAGCTACCGAATCGATTATTTTAAACAAGACAGGAATTAAATGCATTGGTCGCATTGATCAAGAACCTTATTTTGATGCCAATGCCATAAAAGAATACGCTGATTTATTTCGTGACAACCTTTTGAGTTTATAAATTATGAGCACTTTAAAAAATATTGCTTTGGAAACGGCCACTCTTGTAGAAAGAGATCAAAAGTATTTGTGGCATCCGTATACGCAACACAAAACAGCTGCTTTGCCCATCGCTATAGCAAAAGGAGAAGGTGCTTTACTTTGGGACGAAAGTGGCAAAGAGTATATTGATGCCATTGCCTCGTGGTGGGTGAATCCGTATGGGCACTCCAATCGGTTTATAGCGGATGCAATTTACAAGCAATTAACCACGTTAGAACATGTGCTTTTTGGAGGTTTTACACACGAGCCCGCGGTTCTTGTTGCCGAAAAGTTGATGGAGATTTTACCAAAAAATCAGCAAAAGATTTTCTTTTCAGATAACGGTTCAACAGCTGTTGAAGTAGCGATCAAGGTGGCTTTGCAGTATTTTTTCAACAAAGGCGAAAAACGAACGACTATTATTGCCTTTGAAAATGCGTTTCACGGTGATACTTTTGGTGCCATGGCAGCCAGCGGAATTTCGTTTTTTGTCGAAGCCTTTGAAGGAATGTTTATTGATGTGGTGCGTATCCCTGTTCCTGTAAAAGGGCATGAGCAAGAGAGTTATGATGCTTTGCAAAATGTAATTAACTCTAAGAATTGTGCAGCTTTTATATTTGAACCTTTGGTTTTAGGAGCGGCAGGTATGGTGATGTATGAGCCGAAAACGCTTGAAGTACTGATGCAAATTTGCAAAGAAAATCAAGTGTTTAATATTGCTGATGAAGTAATGACGGGTTTTGGTAAAACGGGACGCAATTTTGCTACTGATTATGTTGATACTAAGCCTGACATGATGTGTTTGTCGAAAGCCTTAACAGGCGGCACGATCCCGATGGCGATTACCACTTTTACGCAAGAGTTGTACGATGCGTTTTATGATGATGATATCAATAAAGCGCTATTTCATGGACATACTTTTACAGCAAACCCAACAGGATGCGCTGCAGCCTTGGCGAGTTTGACTTTGTTGCAAACGGATGAAATGCAAAGTAATATTGCTAGAATTCATGCCAATCATAAGGCTTTTGAGGAGCGAATAAAAAATCACCCAAAAGTAGTTACCACAAGAATTTTGGGAACTATCATTGCACTCGAAGTTGTTACCGATGGCGCGGCAAGTTATTACGGAAGTTTGCGCAATAAGCTCTACGATTTTTTTATTGCCAATGGTGTTGTTTTACGACCTGTAGGAAACATTGTTTATGTATTGCCACCCTACGTAATTAGCGATGAGCAATTGCAAAAAGTATATCAAGTGATCGAAAATGCTTTAGAAATAGTTTAAATTTGCAGAAAATTTGCAAAGTACTTGAAGATGCTCTGAAGTAGTTTTAAAAGCAAATTACCAGAGCATTTTCAATTTTTTTAGCATTCCTTAAATCAAAAATAGTCTTGTCGAAAATTATCTCCATTACTTCAATAGCCTCAATTTCGCCTCTAGGCAGCAACGCTCAGTCGGTGTGGGAAATGTACTTGCAAGATAAGCATTGTTTTACTCAGCAATCGTATGATAATGCACCAACATTTGTAGCTTCTTTAAATGACGAAGCAGTAGCTTTGGTTGAAGCATTG
The DNA here is from genome assembly GCA_964566045.1 of uncultured Flavobacterium sp. Lineage (GTDB taxonomy): Bacteria > Bacteroidota > Bacteroidia > Flavobacteriales > Flavobacteriaceae > Flavobacterium. The sequence goes on along the minus strand of CAZMHK010000034.1, from coordinate 12,971 downwards.
CGTAAGGAAGATTCGAAATACAAATTCCTAGACAAGTCGGTTTTGTATGCGATGATTGCTGCTCGTAATGCCGTTGCAAAAGCGGGTTGGGATAAGTCGGACGTTTTCGGGATCAACTTAGGTTCTTCACGTGGAGCGACAGAATTATTCGAAAAACATCATTTAGATTATATTCAATCTGGTAAAGCGCAAACTTTGGCTTCGCCTACTACTACTTTAGGAAATATTGCTTCTTGGGTAGCACATGATTTACAAAGTTCGGGTCCTGAAATTTCACATTCTATTACTTGTTCTACAGCTCTACATGCGGTTTTAAATGGTTATGTTTGGCTTCAATCTGGAATGATTGATAAGTTTTTGGTGGGTGGTAGCGAGGCGCCTTTGACTGATTTTACGATTGCTCAAATGCGAGCGTTAAAAATCTATTCTCAAACAGAGGCGGAAGTCGAATTATGGCCTAATCGTGCTTTGGATTTCGAGAAGAAAAAAAATACAATGGTGCTTGGCGAAGGGGCTGCTGTTTGTTGTCTTGAAGCGGGAAAAGCAGCAAATGCCTTGGCCTACATTGAAGGAATTGGTTACGCCACCGAGTTACTAGAACATAATATTTCAATATCAGCAGAGGCGATTTGTTTTCAAAAATCAATGCAAATGGCTTTGCAGAATACGGCTCTGACTGATGTGGATGTAATTGTAATGCACGCTCCCGGAACCATAAAAGGCGATTTGACAGAATACAAAGCCATTCAGAAACTTTTTGGTACTGATTTACCGCTGTTGACTACCAATAAATGGAGGATAGGCCACACTTTCGGTGCTTCGGGAATATTGAGTATGGAATTGGCCATCCTTATGATGCAGCACAATACGTTTATTGGCGTACCTTTTGCGGAAGCACAGCAGTCCAAAAAACCAATTCGAAAAGTATTGGTCAATGCGGTTGGTTTTGGTGGTAATGCAGTGAGCGTTTTATTGAGCCTCTAAATCTTTCACTTTTTCGTAAACCAATTGGCTCTCAAATCCTTTGCGGAGTAAGTAATCACAAAACTTTTTTCTTTTTTTCAGTATGTTTCTCTCGGTACTGTTTTCCCAAACTCGGTCGGCAGTTTTGTGAAAAGTCTCTAAATATTCTTCGGTTGTAATTTCTTGTAGTGCTCTTGTAATCAGACGCTGATTGATATTTCGGAATTTGAGTTCATTTGTAATTCTGATTTTTCCCCAAGATTTTATTCGGTGTTTTCCTCGTGCAAAACTACAAGCAAAGCGCTCTTCGTTTAAAAAATTTTCTTGAATTAAATGAGCAATAATTTCATCTATCTCATCATTTGACATTTTCATACTGCGCAGTTTGCTCATCATTTCATCATGGCAACGGTCTTGGTAAGCGCAGTAGTGTTCTGCTTTTTTGATTGCTTCGTTGATGGTAAAAAAATCTTTCATGCGTTTTGTTTTGGCAAAGGAACAAAATAGATGCATTATTTTGTCGAAAATGTCAGTTGATATAGTTTACTACCGTCAACCTTCAATTTAGTGTTGGTTGTAGGTTTGCTTTGTAATAATTGTACTGGTTTGGTTATCAATGAAAAAAAGGCTTGTTTTAGACATCCAAAAGTTATTTAATGTCGTATTTACAAGTAGGGAATGGCTAGAAAATAGCTGTGAATTTTAATGAGTTATATTGTGCAAATTGCGATCAATGTATTGCTTTCGGGCTGTTGTTAAAATATTGGTAAAGATTCAAGCCGCAGACCTGTTTAAATAGAGTATTTAGTCGGGTAAATTGGTCGTTAATCGATTAGTTTCTTTTGATTTTAAAACAGCATTGTACATTTGAAAAATTTAACAAACTCAAATCAGCCCCCAAAGCATACCTAAGTTAACCTTCATTCGAAAATATTATGAATAAAAAATTACTTTTTTTACTTTTTATTTTAACTAGCTATTTTTCTGGTTATTCACAGTGTGGTTTTAGCGGCACGCCTTTAACATCTGTTGGTAATACTGTTTTTTGTGTGACTACACCAGGTACAGGTAACGCAGTAACGACACCAACGATCAGCGCGGGTCAGTTTATTGTTGTTGATGTTGTAAGTGGGTTTACATATAGGTTTAGTGTTGGTGATGTTTTTACAGGAAGTCAAGAAAATATTACCTTGTTTAATGATGCCGACAACTCAAGTTTTGGGCCTTCAGGGTTTGCAACAGGTGCTGGTGGTGCAATGATTACAAGTTGGGTCGCCCCGTTTTCTGGTCGTATCAAAGTGCTTTTATCTCGCGACAATTGCGTGAATAATAATACTGGTAGTGGAACAATGACTTTAACATTACTTGCGGTAGGTAACAACATAGATAATCCTAATGCTTTTGGCACTAATACATGGGTTGGACATGTTTATGATTATGCTGGTGGTGGTAGTCCGGGTGGTGAAAATTCGCCATCAACTATTTCAAATACCACAAGTCCTTTTTTGCCGTCAAATTATGTAGGAAGTTATGTTATACCAAGCGAAACCATTAACACTGGTTTTGGTGGTGATAATTCATGCTTTAATGTTTTTTCGGGTAGTGTGAATAGAACAAATATGAATACGCAATCATTTGCAGTTCGTTATCGAATGAGATCTACTCGCCCTGCTGGCTGCTATCTTTTAAATGTTAATGGTGATGATGGTGTGCGTGTTTATGTTGATGGCGCACTTGTTTTCAGTCGTTGGCGTGAGCAAGGAAATACCGTTTATTGCGGAAACTTAATCAATCTTACCGGAAATAATGATATTGTATTAGATTATTATGAAAATGGGGGTAGTAACGTTTTAGGTTTCAGTTTAGCGCCATTTGATGGTTCAAGCAACAACATTACTAGTGCAACTAATGTGAATTTGTGTACTAACGGAACTACAACAATTGTAGGTTCAAACGTTATTTGTGGTAACACTAATACCAATACGGTTTATCAATGGCAATCATCCCTCGATGGTTCAACTTTTACAAACATACTTGGCGCTACTGGAAAAGATTACAATGTTGCAGGAGTTCCTGTTGCTCCGGGAGCTGCTAATAATGTGCGCTTTTTTAGGAGAATGTTTAGGCCCACAACATTAGGCTCTGGCACCTGTGAATTTTTCACTAATACAGTTGTAGTGACCACAAGTGGTGCAATTCCCGCACAACCGGGTTCAGTGACAGGAAATACAAATATATGTGCTAATACACCTGGTCAAGTATATAGTGTACCTCCCGTTACAAACGCTACAACTTATACTTGGACAGTTCCATCGGGTTGGATGATAACTGCTGGTCTAGGTACCAACAGTATCACTGTCACTACTGGTAGTTCCAGCGGTACTATTGGAGTTACTGCTTCTAATGGCTGTGGTAACAGTCCTGTTAGAAATCTTGCTGTCAGTATAGTAACACCCACAGCTGGTCAACTAAATAATGTTAGTAATGGATTCAGAGGTACTACAATTTGTGCTGGTGGTTCTCCTACGCTTACTTTTGATGCAAACAACGATACAGGTAATGTCTTTCCTTTTACTATAACCTACAGAAACAATGCTTCTCCTACTTTGTATACGCAAACTATTACAAATGATAGCCCGCAGACTTTTACGCCAGGTGATAATCCAACAGCCAACGCGAGTTATACCTTGGTTTCTATCTCCAATGTTAATTGCACCCGTACAACAGGATTTGGTTCAAGCACAGCACAAATTTTATTTAGGCCAATACCTATCGCAACAATTAGTGGTACAACTACTGTATGTAAAAATGCGGCTTCGCCTAGCGTAACTTTTAACAATCCACAATCAGCTGCTGTTATAGTTACCTATAATATTAATGGTGGTGCGCCTTTAACAATTGCCATTGGGGCAGGAAGTAATGCTAGTGTTACGGTTCCTACTGCAACTGCAAATACATTTATATATAATTTAGTTAGTGTTATTTATGATTCACCATCTATATGCTCTAATCCTATTACCGGTAGCGCCACAGTAACCGTTAATGATGTTATAGGTGATCAGGTTTCGTTTGGAAATGATTCTTGGATAGGATATGTTTATACTTCTGCTGATCCGGCAAACAGTGATTTTAGTTCTAATTTTGTTGGAAGCGTAAATCAACCAGAAATCTTTGATTTAAATCTGGGAACAGGCCCGTTAACATCTGCTAACCTATGCGGGTCATACAATGATAATTTTGCAATTCGCTTTAAAATGACGAAAAATTTTCCAGCAGGGTGTTATACTTTTACCGTTGGTGGAGATGATGGCTATCGATTGAGTATTAATGGAGCTCCTTTTTTGGTGGAGAATTGGAGTGTAAAACCTTATGCATCAACATCAGGCACTGCATATCTTAGCGGTAATACAGATTTAGTTTTAGAATATTTTGAGTTAGGTGGACAGTCAAGAGTGAGTTTTTCATATACATTCCAAGCTTTAAACATTCCTGCTGTGGTTTCAACGGTACAGCCAAATTGTACCTTAGGCACAGGTAGTGTTGTGCTGTCAGGTTTACCTACAGGATCTTGGACTTTAACGCAAAGTGGGTTTGCAGGCGCCACGATTAGCGGTTCAGGATCAGAAAGGACAATAAGCGGACTTGCGCCAGGAACTTATTTTTACAGTGTTGCAAGCGGAAGTTGTACTTCAAATATAAGTCAAGCCATTGTAATCAATCCAGTACAAACAACTACGTTTGATGGTGTTAGTTGGTCTAGTTTGCCTACTTTAGATAAATTAGGTATAATAACTGCTTCAAGTGCATCGCCTATTAATATAGACGAGAATATCGAGCTATGTTCTTGTGAGGTAAGTTCAAGTACCAATGTTGTGGTAGATGAAGGCTTTGTGTTAAAATTAAGAGATCGTTTAGTAGTAAGTCCAACAGGCTCATTAACGTTTAGTAATAACTCAAGTTTGGTGCAAATTAACGATGGTGCTAATAATAGTGGATCGATAAACTATTTAAGACAAACTACTGTTGTTCGTAAAGCAGTTGATTATACTTATTGGTCAAGTCCTGTTGCGGGTCAAAATTTACTTGCAGTTTCACCAAATACAAACCAAGCTAGGTTTTGGTCGTTTACGCCAGGTGGAACTTGGTTTGTAGAAACACCTTCGACGAAAATAATGGATATTGGCAAAGGGTACATAATCCGTGCACCTGACTTTTTTCCGGGTTTGAATCCTCCTTCATCTATTTTTGAGGCAACTTTTACTGGTCAACCAAATAATGGAGTTTATAATGTCCCAGTAGGTGCAGCGGGAACTTTTAATTTGATAGGGAATCCATATCCATCAGCTGTTGATGCTTTTAAATTCCTAGAGGTGAACCAATCTGTACTGAATGGTACAATCTATTTCTGGACTCATAATACGGCTATTCGTGATGCTCAAGGTGCAGCTAATGAAGGTACTGGAGATTTAGTATATATACAAGATGACTATGCGAGTTTTAATAGAACAGGAGGGGTTGCGACCGCGCCAGCTATTTCAGACCCTAATTTAGCATCTGGTTCTCCTAGAATTCCTACTGGAATGATTGCTGCTGGACAATCTTTCTTTGCCTCAAGGCCTGCTGGTTCAGTTGGTAGCACTGTGCTATTTAATAATGATATGCGTTTGGGGATAGGGAATTCCAGTTTGGATAATTCTCAGTTTTTTAGAACCACCGGAACTTCTAAAAAAGAAAATGAATCAACAAGAAATAGAATTTGGTTAAATGTTACCAATAAACAAAAGGCATTCAAACAGATATTGGTAGGTTACTTAAATGGTGCGACAAATGATTTTGATCCTTCTTTTGATGGAGCTACTTTTAATGCAAATACTATTATAAATTTTTACAGCATGTTAGGAACTCGCAGATTAAGTATTCAAGGACGATCATTGCCTTTTGATACTGCAGATGTTGTTCCGCTCGGGTATAATGCTTTTATCGATGGTGAGTTTTCTATTAGTATTGACAATGTTGACGGTTTGTTCAGCAGTCAAGCAGTTTATGTCGAGGACAAGCAAACCAATACTGTTCACAACCTAAAAACTGGACCTTATACTTTTCAAACGGTAAAAGGTGCATTTAACGAACGTTTTGTCTTGCGTTATACAGATAGAACTTTGGGTGTTGATGATGTTGAATTAAAAGACGCTCAGGTAGTACTTTCAGTAAAAAACAAACAATTGAAAGTTACTTCAACCGCGGATGCTATTAAGGATGTATACATTTATGATCTTTTAGGTAAACTAATTTTCGTGAAAAAAAATATAGGTACAGCTGAATTTTTGGTTAGCAACTTAGCATCAAGCGAACAAGTTTTAATTGTAAAAACTGTGTTGCAAAATGAAGTGGTAAGTAATTTAAAAGCTATTTACAAGTAATAGTTTATCTAAGTAATTAACAAGAGGCTGTCTGAGAAAGACAGCTTTTTTTGTGCTAAATTTTTGGGATTGACTTATTATTGGTTGGTATATGAAAAAATGAAAAATATGTTCAACTATAGGAGTAATACAGTATTCAATTGTTACTCATTTCTCAACAAACTGCTGTGCTAAAAGTTAAAGATGAAAATGGAAATTTCCATTCTAAAAAAGTGTTTTTGCGTTCAAACAAATTAGCCACCTTGCTGGGTAACAAGATGGCTAATTATAAGATTGGAAACTTTTATTTTTCTTTGGCAGATGCTTCTAGGTTGCGCTCTATTGTATGACCTGGTCTTGACCATTTTGGTTTTTCGCCAAGTGGAGCATATTGTGAATCTTCTGCTTCAACAGTTTGTGGCTGCGAAACTTTTGTAAATGGTTTTTGAGGATTCAACCCAAGCATTTCAAACATTTTCATGTCTTCATTTACATCTGGATTTGGTGTGGTTAATAATTTATCACCAGCAAAAATCGAATTTGCTCCAGCAAAAAAGCACATAGCTTGTCCTTCGCGACTCATGTTCATTCTACCAGCAGATAAACGCACTTGAGTTTCAGGCATGATAATTCTGGTAGTAGCAACCATACGGATCATTTCCCAAATTTCAACTGGTTTTTCTTCTTCTAATGGAGTGCCTTCTACCGCAACTAAAGCATTAATTGGTACTGATTCTGGTTGTGGATTCAATGTAGACAAAGCAACTAGCATTCCTGCTCTATCTTCGATGCTTTCACCCATTCCAATGATTCCTCCGCTACAAACAGTTACATTGGTTTTACGAACGTTTTCAATAGTTTGAATACGGTCTTCAAAACCACGGGTAGAAATTACTTCTTTGTAATATTCTTCACTTGTATCAAGATTGTGGTTGTAAGCATATAAACCAGCTTCTGCAAGTCGCTGTGCTTGGTTTTCGGTAATCATACCTAGTGTACAACAAACCTCCATGTCCAGTTTATTGATAGTACGTACCATTTCAAGCACTTGGTCAAATTCAGGTCCGTCTTTTACGTTACGCCAGGCCGCTCCCATACACACACGCGATGACCCGCCAGATTTAGCACGTAAGGCTTGTGCTTTAACTTGTGAAACTGACATTAAATCGTTGCCCTCTATATCGGTATGATAGCGCGCTGCTTGTGGGCAATAGCCGCAGTCTTCGGGGCAACCACCGGTTTTTATTGAAAGTAAAGTAGAAACTTGTACTACATTAGGGTCGTGGTGCTCTCTGTGAATTGAGGCTGCTTCGTAAAGCAAATCCATCAAAGGTTTGTTATATATGGCGATTATTTCGTCTTTAGTCCAATTGTGTTTTGTAATGCTCATTGATACGAATTTTTGATGCCTCAAAAGTAGTTAAATTGTTCTAAAGTACCAATGTTATACTATCTAAATGAAATAGGTGCCTTAAAGGCTTAAATGAGGCTTTTAAGGCTGTATAAAGCCATTTTGTTAAAGTTAAATGGGTTGTGATCCCTTTTTTGATGTTTTGCTATGGGTATTAAAGCAAAAAACCTCATTATCCTTGTAGTGATATTGAGGTTTTAAAAATTACTTGTTTGCATGATTTATGTTTTTGCTGTTTTTTTGTTGGATGTAAACTTGGCATCCCAGTATAGTAAAAGCATAAAAGTAACAATTACTGCAGAGCTTACGCCTTCAAATAATAATGAAATAGAATAGGTCATTACAGAGGGCTCGCCTCCAAACAAAAAGGTTTTTGATAATGAGCCAATGTAAGCTTCGCCGCCTTTGGCATAACTGTAGCCAATTAGTGCAAAAATGCTTAAAATAACACCTGTTAAAGCGGTCAATAAAGCTGAAACTCCGTTCTCGCCCAAGGTAGTCTTGCCCTCAGCGTAATTGGATGCTAATGTTCGATTGGTGCCATAAAAGATAAACAGCACATTAAATACACGCAAAATGTGACTATCGGCTAGGCCTAATAGCTCCATTGCTAAAAAATAAAGTCCGATTCCTACAATAATCAGTACTCCATTTGTAAATTCTTTTGGAAGTTTCATACCGCTAAATTTTTAAGTTTGACAATAGTATCTCCTTGATAAAGAGAGGTTAATACCAAATATAATTAAAAAAAGCGAGCGACAGTGTAAAATGTTAGATTTTATTAATATACTCAACTACAGTTTGTTCGTCTTTGTGAAGCTGTTCTTTTAATTCTTCGATTGAGTTAAATTTTTTCTCGGATCGAATACGTTGAAGAATTGAAACTTGCAGTTCCTTTTGGTACAAATCAGCTTCGAAGTCAAGGAAAAAAACTTCAATAGATTGCTGTTGACCACCTACGGTAGGGTTGTTGCCTATGTTCATCATACCAAAAACCACTTTGTTTTGTATTTGACTTTGCACAATATAAACACCATTTTGCGGTATGAGTTTGAAAGTTTCTGCTATTTGAAGATTGGCTGTTGGATAACCAATTGTACCACCCAGTTGTTTCCCTTTTACAACTGTACCTGATAGAAAGTAATTGTAACCCAAATAACTGTTGGCTAGGTTCATATTGCCTTCTTGTAAAGCTGTTCTAATTTTTGTTGAGCTAACAGAGATGTCATTAATTTCTTTTACCGAAATTTGTTCTACTTCAAATCCGTATTCAAGTCCAAAACCAATCAAATCATTGATATCAGCAGTTCTATTTCGGCCAAATCGATGGTCGTAGCCTATTATGATTTTATGTATTTGAAATTTCTCAACCAAAACATCTCTAACGAATTCTTCGGCGGTAAGTCTTGAAAAGGCTTCATCAAATGGATGAATGACAATATTTTCAATTCCCAATTCTTCTATTAATGCGACTTTTTCGGTTATGGTACTTAAAAGTTTTAGCGCTGATCCTTCTTGCAAAACCATTCGCGGATGCGGAAAAAAAGTAAGTACCAAGCTTTCGAATTCTTTATTTGCTGAATTTTGAATGAGCTTACTTAAAATTTTCTTGTGTCCCAAATGCACTCCATCGAAGGTTCCTAGGGTCAAAATTGTTTTTTTTGTACTTGTAAAATCGTTAATGGAATGAAAAATCTTCAAAGCAAGGGTTTTATAATGCTGCAAATTTACGCTATACAATTGATATAATTAAAAAAGGACTGAAAACTTCAGTCCTTTGCTATCAATTAACGTTTGTGATGTTATTTTTTTATAAAAGAAAAACTTTTTTTATCAAATCCTTTTGTAATTAACTGTAAAAAGTAAAGCCCTTGCGGCAAGGTGGAGGTATTAATTTGGAGTCCTTGGTTGTTTTGAATTGTTTTATTTTCAATTACTTGGCCTAACAGATTAATTATAATATATGATTCAGGAGTGTCAAGAGTGTTTTTGTTCCAAGAAACGTTGAGGATATCTGTAGTTGGATTTGGATAAAGTACTGTTTCGCTCCATACTGCCTCAGTATCGGTTCCTAAATTGCCAATTCTAAAGCGAGTAGTTTGCGAGTCTCTAAATGCTCCTCCTGATGCAATTATTTCATCAGTAGGGGTTTTCAGAGTATAGAATCCGGCTCCATAATCACAACAAATACCATCATCAGCGCTGTCCTCAATAACAAATGTATAACAATCATTATTGGCCACTGTAAAAGTAAGTTGAATAGGTGTTGGAAGTGGGTTAGTTTCTGCTAAATCTTTATACGGTCCACCATTGTAAAGGACGGTGCCCGCTGCATTTTTTAATTGCCAAGTTGTTTCTGATCCGAAATAATCATTTTGTAGCGTAAAATTTATTTGTGTACTGGCAAAATTTTTATCGATGGTAAAGTTAAGCGATGTTGAATTATTAGGGTTGTACTGATCTGTTGTGTTATTTACAGTTAGAATAGTAGCGCTAAAACTGTGATTACCACCTGATGTTGAAAGAGTATTAAGGTTAATATTTTGGGACTGGTTGGGTGCTATGCTGCCGGTCCAATTTAAAGTTTGTAAGTTGGTATTGTCAATGCCGTAACGAATACTTGCTGAAGTGATAGTTAAATTTCCTTTGTTTTGTAAGATGATTGTTGGGGTAAAGCTGTTGCTACATTGTTGGATGTTTAAATTAGAAACAGCAATTGCGCCATCATTATTTAGTATCACGCCAGGCGTAAGTGCATCTGATGTTTTTAAGCTGGCTCTTCGTACTGAATTGTTGATTACCGTAATCATTCTTGTTTTTTGGTCAGCAGTGAAAATATTCATACAGGCATCGTTTGTGTAGTCCATGTAATTTTCAACCATATCAGCTCCTGGTGAGTTTATGCAGGTGTCAACATTTGATGGGCAACCTGTATTTTCTAATTCTGTATTTGGAGTATCTTGACAAAAATCATCAACTAGGCATCCATCTTCTTCCTCATCTGCATCACCCCAAATGTGACGCAGTCCTAAAAAGTGACCTACTTCATGTGTTGTTGTTCTTCCTTGGTCGTATGTGGGTCCATAGGTTCCCTGCGGAAAATAGCTTTTGGATCCAAAAAATTGATATTGAATTACAACCCCGTCCGTTATCGCCGCGCCACCACTTGTGTTTAATCCGCTTAATCCTGATGAGCTTGGAAATTGAGCAAATCCTAATAAATCTGTTCTTTCAAAGTTTAGGACCCAAATATTTAGGTATTTTTCTGGGTTCCATTGGGTTTGTGGTTTTACAATGCTTTCAATATCTTCAAGCGACCAGCTACTTTTACCCAAATTGACTCTATTTATCCCATTTGACAAAATTCCAGATGGGTCTCTTTTAGCCAAAGCAAATTCAATTTCAATATCAGCGCCTACCGGATTGGTGTTAAACCCTGGAGTATTTATTTTTCTTCTAAAATCCTCATTTAGCACGCGAATTTGGGAGTTAATTTGTTCTGTAAACAAATTTTCGTTAGAGCCAATTGCTTCGCCATCATGAATTACATGCACAACAACAGGAATTGTAATGACTGCATTAGTTTGTACTGTTTTACTTGAGTTTCGCTTTTTTGCTTGTTCAAGTTGTACTTGGGGCGCTAACCATTGTTCGAATTCTTGTGTAGAGAGCCGTTGTGGGTTTGATGTTTTCAGGTATTCTTCATATTCGGTAGTAGCACAACGAATTACTTTGCCAGCTTGTATGGCCTTTTTTTTGCCAAAGAGTGTTGCATCTGTATTTGATTGTGCAAAACTCGAGTGATGTACAACTATGATGAATAGCAAGAGGAAAGTAATTTTTTTCATAGGTGGTATTTTTGAGGCGTGATTTGTACTATTTACGAAATTGACATCGTTTTGGCTTGAGTATAAATCACAATTTCAATTTATCGTAAAAACTATGTTCTATAAAATTACAAATTAAATTGAAATACCGTAACTTTTATCTTTTTATTTTCCGTTAAAAGTAGTCATAGTAATCTCAATGCCAGCTGTTCCAAATGATTTAATGATTTCGCTAGCTACTTCTAAACGTTCCGGTAAGGCAGCTTGTTCAGCATCATTCCAGTCGCCAAGTACATAATCTACTTGTTTTCCTTTTTTGAATTCGTCGCTAATTCCAAATCTAAAACGTGCGTATTGTTGTGTATTGAGCACGAGATTGGTGTTTTTTAAACCGTTGTGTCCGCCATCGCTTCCTTTTTGACGAATGCGAATGGTACCGAAGGAAAGGTTCAAATCATCAGTGATGACTAAGATGTTTTCCAGCGGAATGTTTTCTTGATCCATCCAATATTTAATGGCTTTGCCGCTCAAATTCATATAGGTGTTGGGTTTAAGCAAGAAAAAGGCTCTACCTTTAAAACTATATTTTGCTAATGCGCCAAGTTTTACGGTTTCGAATTGAATGCCTTCTTTTTTGGCTAAAAAGTCAAGTACTTTAAAACCGATGTTGTGTCTAGTGTTTACATATTCGGCACCGATGTTGCCAAGTCCTACTATTAAAAATTTCTTCATGCTATTGCTATTAGTCTCTTGTTTTGAGGTTGCGAAAAGATTTAAAATCCATTGTATCATGTTGCAAAAGTAAGCTTAATTCAATAAAATGGCTAAGCTGTTGCTGATATTTAAAACTTTGCTTGGGTAAATATCTAAGATGCAAAAGTAGTGTGTAGTAGCCCCGATTGGAGTGAAAATCCTTTTTGTGCGCATTTTTTTGCGTGCAAAAAGATTATAGCGGAAAGCGGGAATAAATAGCTATAATAAAATAGTTTAGCTGCTCCTAAAAATGGATATCAAAAACTAAAAAGCAAAAAGAAGCGCCAGTTGGGTAACTGACGCTTTGATGTATGATTGAAAAAAATTATTTTTTCTTTCCTTTTGCAGGAGCTTTTGCTGCTTTTGCTGCTTCTTGAGCTGCTTTCATAGCCGCACGAGAAATCTTCACTTGACAAATTACTGTGTTGTCTGGGTGCATGATTTTGAAGTTTGGTGTAGGTACTTTAGTAACGTACAATTTGTTACCCATATCAAGTGGAGTAATGTCAGCTTCAACAAAATCAGGAAGATCTTTAGGAAGCGCTCTTACTTTTAATTTACGGTTGTTCATACGTAAATCACCACCTGCCATAACACCTTTAGATTTTCCTACGATTT
>CAZMHK010000033.1:0-24643 GCA_964566045.1 uncultured Flavobacterium sp. | reverse complement strand
AATTATTACAACTATGTGGGCAGATAATGAAACTTCAGAAGATCTTTTAGGATTTAAAATACACGCAGACTTAATAGTTGACGTGATTAATGATGATACAGTATTACCTGTAACGATAGGTGTTTTTGGAGACTGGGGAAGCGGAAAATCAAGCATTCTTAAAATAGTTGAAAAGGAATTGATCGGAGATAGTAAAGATGGTTTCAACGAAGGAACTCTTGTTTTATACTTTAACGGTTGGTTATTTGAGGGTTATGATGATGCAAAAGCAGCTTTATTAGAATCTATCATAGAAAAATTTTCCAAACATAAAACTTTAGGAAATAAAGTTGTAGATGAAACCACAAAACTTTTTAAATCAGTTAAATGGATGCGTTTGCTAGGTTTAAGTTTTAAAAAGGTTGTCATTCCTACTGCTTCTGCATATCTTACAGGTGGTATGTCATTAATACCATATTTGTTAAGCGAATTTTCGCAACTAAATCCTAATGAATTAGCATCAAAACTTCAAGGAGATGATGCTGAAAGTTTTTTATGTAGCATAATTAAAAAGAATGAAGAAGATGAAATAACTCTCGTCCGTGAGTTCAGAGATGATTTCAAAAAAATGATTGAAAAATCGAAGATTGAAAAACTTGTTGTAATTATTGACGATTTGGATCGTTGCACGCCTGATAGGCTAATTGAAAATTTGGAAGCGATCAAATTATTTTTAAATGTAGATAAAACCGCTTTTGTAATTGGGGCTGATCCGAGAATCGTAAGACATGCAATAGAATTACGATATAAAACTGATGGTATTGAAAATTCATCAGATTTAGAAAGTAGAAATGAAAGAATTGTGAGTGATTATTTGGAAAAATTAATTCAAGTTCCTTATTATCTTCCAAAATTAACTGATAATGAAGTAGAAACCTATTTATCACTATTATTCTGTCAGAAAGAATTAGGGACAAATTTTGATAAAGTATTAGAAGCTTTTTGTAAAACAAGAGAAAACAATAGATATGGTGTTTTTGGTTTAGGAGATATTGATTCCCTACTTGAACCTGCAGAAAAAGAAAAATTAAAGAATAGTGTTTCAATAATCGCTTCATTAGCACCAATTATAACAGAGGGATTAAAAGGAAATCCAAGACAGATAAAAAGATTTTTAAATACTTATTCTTTAAGAGATAGGCTTGTTAGAGTGGCGAAAATTTCTGATTTCAAAATGGATATCTTAGCAAAAATAATGGTTCTTGAATACTCGTCTCAAAGTCTTTTTAGACAAATTCATGAATGGCAATCAACACAAAAAGGAGAACCTAAAGAAATTATTGAATTAGAAGAATTAGCAAATACAGATAATATTAAAAAAATAAAAGAAAAGTACACACCAGATTGGGCTTCCGATAAAGTTATGAGGTGGTTAAAGGCAGAACCCAAATTATCGAATATAGATTTAAGAGATTACTATTGGATAACTAGGGATCAATTAACGACTTCCATTAGTGGTAGCTCTTTAATATCTCCACATATAAGATCTTTAGTCAAGAAATTAATTGAACCTGTTTCTGGTTCAGCCTTGACGAGAATTGTAATAAATGAAATTAAGAATAAATTAAATGATGGTGAATATGAAACATTAATATCTTTACTTGAGAAGGAACTCACGAAAACGCCTGAATCTACTGAAATACACGAAGCTTTCATTGAATTATTATCTGAAAATTGTCCAAATATTATTGATTCATATATAAGAGTTATAAAAAAAGTGGATAATAATAAAATTCCATTTAGTCTTGCTCAAAATTTCAAATTAATTGAACCAAAGAATAGCGGTGTTAAAAAAATATATGAAGTATTCAGTAAAGATAGCCAAGTTTATAAAGCAATAAATATTGATAAATAATGGGAACTACACAAAGAATTAACCCAGGAGTAACTAATCAACCTAATTGGGGTGATTTATCAAACTCTATAACTCAGATAGCAAAGACAATTGAGCAAGAAAAAAAACTAGATGATGAAGATGATAATGAAAATGAGAAAGATAATACAAATAAGGAAGATAAACCAAATCTAGTAGATGTTGATAACTCTAAGCACTATAAAAAAATATCAGATAGAAGAACTGAACACATTAGGGCAACATTCAAAAATCTGGTAAAAACAGGCGGTGGTCGTCAAGCTATTACGTCAGGTAAATCATCTTCTGTTGGAAAAGCAGGATTAAAGTCTGCTGGAAAACTGACAGGATTTTTTATAAGTGTAGCAACTAACGGTATTGATAGAACTTTGATTGACATTGGTTTTGGATCACTCAATGGAAAATCTTTTAACGATGTTATTGACTATCTTTTAATCTATTGTTCAGAATCAAATCAAGGAATGGATGAGACAGCTGCTAACAAAGCATCATGCGAAATTATGAAAGATATTGCAGCTCAATCTGAAAATGATGTAAAAAAGTATCAAGACGTAATAAAAGAATTAGTTGATGGTAAAGGGTTAGCTGATACATTATGTAAGTTTTGGGGACTTTATATTTTCGAGCACTTGTCCCAACGTTTTGAAGAAAAAATACAACAACAAAAAGGAGAGCAAGTAAGTAAAGAAACCTTTAAAATTATTAAAAATGACATCTTAGGTCGTGTAAAAGTATTAAACACTCAAAGAGCTGTGTCAAAAATTAATTGGAAAAAAACAGATGGAAAAAAAGAAATAGAGCAAATATTTGATTCCATAATTAAAATTATTTGTGATGAAAAAAATTAAAGTTAATGTTCCAATTTATGATGCTAAGTCAGGTACTCTTTATGTAAAACTTTCTGAGGAGTTCGGATCATCAGCAAAAGTTAGCATTGATTTTAAAACATTGCTACCTTTTGCAAATTTAGTAAACGATCAAGTTTTAGATTTTTTTGTCTTAACTTGTTCAGTATATGGTATTGATCGTTTTGTAAATCGTAAACATAATTCAGTTGATGGATGGTCTAGGGAACTCCAAATCAAATTCCCTGTTTCAGACGTTCAGATTTGGAATGATATTAAACTAGATCTTCAAGAACTTTTATCATTTTTAACTGGAGATTATTGGAGTGTAGATTTTTATAAATCAAGTTTTACTAATCCTGAATTTGACTTACCTATAGAATTTACAGAAAATTATAAACAGATTAATCTTTTTTCAGGAGGATTAGATTCATTAATAGGCGCTATTGATTTTTTAAGTACACATTCTAATGATAAGCTTTTACTAGCTTCACATTATGACCCACAAATGAAGGGTCCGAAAAGTGATCAAGAAGATTTATTAAAAAAATTAAATGAGAAGTATAGAGATTTATTTGACTTTGTTCCATCTATTAAGGTAACTTTAGCGGAAACAACTGAAAAAAGAGAAACCACATTCAGAAGCAGATCAATTTTATTTATAGGTATTGCTCTTTTAATTTCTCAAGGAAAAAAAATCACCGAAATTATTGTACCAGAAAATGGTTCTGTCTCATTAAACTATCCCTTAAGTCCTTCAAGAAGAACTTCTTGTAGCACACGTACTACTCATGCATTTGTTCTAGATAAAGTAAATTTAATTCTATCCAAATTGGGAGTTAACTCTAAGATTACTAATCCATATGAATTTATGACTAAAGGAGAAATGGTAGACAATTGTAAAGATTTGAATTTTCTTAAAAAGATAATCGGAATTTCAAATTCATGTGGTAAAAGAGGTCATAGAAGAAGTTGGACTAATCGTGGAGCAACTCATTGTGGAGTATGTATGCCTTGTATTTATCGTCAAGCTTCATTATTAAATCAAAATGATTCAACATTATATGGGAGTCATATAAACTCATTGATACCTTTTAAAACTAAAAAAACTCAAGATGTTGGTATTTGTTTAGATTTCCTTAATAAATCTTTGTCCAAGGATGAAATTAAAATAGAATTAATAATTAATGGGATAAAGAATATTGAAAAATTAGATAAATATATAGATGTAATTTGGAGAACTAGAATTGAATTATCAAATTGGATTAAGAAAAATGGAAATAATATTATTAAGTCAAAAGCAGGTATATAAATGATAGATGTTCATTGTCATATAGATTTATACGAGAATCCGAAGGATATTTTAGAAATATGCGAGTATCAAAAAATATTTGTTTTTTCAATGACAAACTTGCCTAGTCATTTTGAAATGGGATTACCTTTTTTTCAATCTAAAAAATACGTGAGAATGTCCTTGGGAATGCATCCTTTATATGCAAATTTTCATAAAAGTGAGTTTTTAATATTTGAAAAGAACTTAGATAGAACATCTTATATTGGAGAAATTGGTTTAGATTTTTCAAAAGAAGGTATTGCAACAAAAAATATTCAAATAGAATCATTAAAAAGAATTTTCAAATTAGTTTCAAATAAAAAGAAGATATTAAGTCTTCATTCTCGAAAAGCAGAAAAGGACATTTTGGAGCTATTAATAATATATAAGATTTCAAATGCAATTTTTCATTGGTATTCTGGAGGACTTAATTTGATTAAAGATATAGCGGATGCAGGTTATTATTTTTCTATCAATCCTGCCATGACAAAGTCAGTGTCAGGACAAAAAATTATTTCTAAAATTCCTAAAGATAAAATTTTAACTGAAACAGATGGTCCATTCATTATTGAAAATAATAATATTATCAAACCAGGGCAAGTGGAGTCCGTAATTACCTATTTAGCAAATCATTGGGATTTAAGCGAAGATGATGTGATAAAGATTATACAATCGAACTTTAAAAGTATTGTTGAAAATATAAGATAAAAAAGGGAGCTTGCTCATACAAACTCCCCAATATCAAAATCTTCCAAATCATTTTTTTTCATAAAAGAAGAACCAGAATCCGTTTCTGAAGAAAGTGTACCGTCAAGCAGCTTGGCTATTTTTTGAGAAGCATCTTCTATAGAATTTTCCAATAGGTCGAATAATTCGGTTCCTTGTATTTTTTGAAGCAGGACTGTTGCTGTTTCCTTTTGAGAGGGTCTCATTTTCTCTTTTTTTAACAACGTTTTTACAGTGCTTAATTCTTCAAAGGTAACCCCTTGGGCAAAACCATTATCGCCATCGGTTATTCCATAACTATTCCATTCTTCCTCCTCATTCTCAAAATCAGGTACATTCCCAAAAACTTCCTCTAGCTCTTCTTGTGGAATTTGTAATTCGACTATATCTTCGTCGATTTCTATATCAAAATTATCATTATTATGATCTTCTTTTGGCTCTTGACCGTCATAGGACTTTTTTGGCACAGAAAGGCATCTTTGAGGCTTAGGCTGTCCCATAATATCCGGGAGACTAGAGTTAACTTTCTCTTGACTTGGCTGTTGATCCTTATATTTCTTAATGACAATTTTATCCTTTGCCAAAAGGAAAATGACGATGAGCAAACAAATTACAATTACAGTTTCCATACTATTTAATATTATACATTGTTTAAAAAAGCGGCTTGTTTCTCTCATTGAAAAACTCCTGGATTTCGGTTCCAAAATCATTAAAATGCTGTTCTAAAATGTTATCGATATAAGAATACAATGTTGTTTTCTCTTCCCTTGTCAATTGAACAATTCGAAGGAGTCGTTCGTGGTATTCAGGTCTTATATACACAACCTTCCCGCTGCGACCAGAGGGATATCTGTTGATTAAAAATACTTCTTCATAATTCCGTTTCTTTGGAGCGCTTACACGAATTTTCTCTTTTGGCTTATTTTCCTTAGCTTCGATACTTTGGCTTGTGTTTTTGTCATTGTTAACCACTTCATCCCCACTCATAATATTCATGAGGTAATCCTCATCTACAACTGGTTTTTGAAAACCCTTATGCTTTTTGTCAGATTCCATACAAGCAAAGATTAAGAGTTTATGATTTTCAGAAATTCATTTACAAAAAGATCTAGCTTAGTTATCTTCATCAAATTAGGCTCAGCAGGAAGCAGGCTAGATCTAAAGATATAATTAGTAGAATCATCCGTTTCCTTTCGAAACCGTTTACTATCCATTATTTTTGACTCCATCATGGAAAGACCTAAATCATCTATTACACTTTGATAGGCCTTATACAAACTAGTCCTTTCCCTCCTATCCACTTGATTCCAAAACAACCAAAATTTTAAATTCTTGTTACCTCCATCTGTTTCTGGAAGCTGTAGAAATGCTTTGGCAAATCCCAAAGTACTCTCTACTACCAAACGATCGGCTGTAATAGGAGAAAAAATAAAGTCCATTGCCTTTAATGTGGTCAGAACGCCCTTAGTGTTGGCAGTTCCTGGAAGATCAAACAAAATAATATCCCAATCACTATTGGATTGATCTATATATTCTGACGCTTTTTCTAGCGCATTCTCGGCCTTACAGCGAATGACCGGAAATGCTTTTTTATCAATCGACTGAAACTGCTTCATTGCTGCTCTCTTATGATATTCATTTTGCATCACCGTTTTAAGATCTCTGTCTCTCATATTGCCGAGACTATGTTGTGGAAAATCACAGTCCAGCACCAGTACATTATATCCCAATCGATAATGAAGCACACTAGCTAACAAAGTTGTCATTGTAGATTTCCCTACTCCTCCCTTTTGGGTAGAGAAACTAATTTTTAAAGTTTTATTTATTGTTTCCATTACTTATAATTTTAAAGTTATCTATTTTCTAAATTGATTTGTTATACAGCTACATTCCTTCTTGTATCTCTATAAAATGTTCTGCCCAATTTATTTACTTTAAGTATGTGCTTATCTGCAATTGTAGATTCTTACAATTTCCAACAGCTATGCCTTGTTTATTGGTAATATGTACGCTCATTTATTTTACTGCTTTTATGCTTTTATAGTTGCATAGTTGTACAACTGTATCGTTTTATACTTTACTATTTTACTAAATACTTGCTTACTCCTATACCTTGGAATTTGTGTCTGAAATTGGATATAGAAACGTTTTTAAATATCCTTTTACAACTTTGAAACAAAGAAAGAAGGTAACTCCAAACCATCTCAGAATAAGGAATACATTGGCGTTACATGGCATTGTTTGGCAACACTTACTACTACACCATTCTAAAAATCAATGATTTACTTTGTTAAAGAAGTAGATAAATTAAAAAATGAAAGGCCCAAATCTATATTTGAATAAGTACAGGAACGGCTTAAAGCCGTTTTTCCCTGCTTTATTAAATCTGTTCCGCCGACAGGCGGACGGATTATCTGTTCACCAGAACAGAGCAAGTTGTGTTTTTAGGCACTCGAAATGAATTCCGTGCCTCAAAACAACTTGCCCGCCGCAGCGGGGCTAAAACTCCCTCCGAAGTCGGGCTTTTCTAAAAATTAAAATTGGAATCAGAATGGAGAATCAACAAAATAAAAAGCAACATAAAGGCGGTAGGAATCCTAAAAAGGATCCTAGTATCCACCGTTATGTTTTTCGATTAACAGACCAGGAAAACGCTAAATTCCTTTCTCTTTTTGAAGCTTCGGGAGCGGATAATAAAGCGCTATTTATCACTTCTCTCTTATTTGAAAAGCAAATAAAAATAGTAAAAGTAGATCTAGCAGCAATGGATTATTACATGCGCTTAACCACTTTGTATGGTCAGTTTCGTGCTGTTGGTGTTAATTACAATCAAATTGTGAAGATATTGTACCGTAATTTTTCTGAAAAGAAAGCCGCAGCCTATCTGTTTAAATTAGAAAAACAAACGATCGAGCTAGCGCAATTATGCCGAGCCATAACGCAATTAACAGAAGAGTTTGAAGTAAAACATTTGAAAAAAGAAGAAAAATGATAGCAAAAATTGGTCGTGGAGCAAATATAATTGGTGCACTTTCTTATAACCAACTAAAAGTAGATCAAGAAAATGGATCAATTTTATCAACTCATAGAATAAGAGAAACAGTCAATGGACAATTTACCGTTAACCAATTTTACAGTTCCTTCGAACCGTATCTAATGGCAAACAAGCGAACAGAAAAACCTGTTTTGCACATCTCTCTTAACCCAAACCCAAAAGATATTGTAAGTGATGAAGACTTTAAAAAAATCGCCCAAGATTATATGGAACTGATGGGCTATGGAGACCAGCCTTATGTTGTTTTTAAGCATACCGATATTGAACGAACTCACATTCATATCGTTTCGACCTGCGTTGATCGTTACGGAAAAAAGTTATCTGATTCCTATGAAAAATTACGTTCTATGAATGCTTGCCGTGCATTGGAACAAAAACATCAATTACTCCCTGCAACTGAAAAGAATCAAAACTCAAAAGAGGTAATTTTTAAACCTGTTGATTACAAGGAAGCCAATGTGAAAAGTCAAATAGCATCGGTAATTCGACATCTGCCCAAGTATTATCACTATCCAAGTTTAGGAGCTTATAATGCACTACTTTCTCTTTTTAATATTACCGCTGAGCAAATAACCGGAGAAATACACGGTCAGTCTAAGCAAGGACTTGTTTATTTTGCAGTGAATGAGAAAGGAGAAAAAGCGACAAGTCCTTTCAAATCCTCTCTTTTTGGAAAACAGGCTGGTATGGATAGTTTGCAAAATCATTTCGAACAATCTAAAGAGAAAATGAAAACAGATCCATCTAAAGACATCCTAAAAAATTCAATAGAGGTTGCCATGCATACCACGAATAATGAAACTGATTTTAAGAAACAACTAATCGATCAAGGAGTTAATACAATTGTTCGAAGAAATGATCAAGGTCGTATATACGGAATGACTTTTATTGACCATGAATCGTGCACTGTGTGGAATGGATCCCAATTAAGCAAAAATTTATCTGCCAACGTTTTTAATGATTTATGGAAAAATGAAGGGACTCAGAAACTTCAAAACGAGATACAGCATACCAAGACAATTTCATCCACAGGTCGTAAAAATGAATCCACAGCAGAAACAGAAAAACCACATGCTCTTTTTGATTTTCTTGATGGAAATTATTCAACACATTCTATACCTGACTTTGGACTTATAGCAAGCCTTGGAACTTTATTACCAATTACTCAAGGTGAAGATTATGAAGAGCAAGTATTTGCTAATCAAATAAAGAAAAAGACAAAACGCAACAATCAGAGAGGTAAGAAATAGTATAGAGAGACAACCAACGCCAATGGATGCCAACGGAAGTCAATTGACTTAGATTCTTTTACGTCCGAATTACTTTCGCACGTTCCATTTTTAACTTTTCAATTATGCAAGGAGAAGACGACCTAAGAGGACTAGCCAAAATCATGGCTTTCATGCGCGCTGTAAGTATCCTTCTAGTACTCATGCACTTTTACTGGTTTTGTTATAGTTTTTTCTTAGAAAAGGGCTGGACGCTACAAATCATTAACAAAATACTAGGTAATTTTCAACGGACTGCAAGTCTATTTTCTCACACTTTGTACACCAAGATTTTTGCATTGGTATTGTTAGCTTTAAGTTGTTTGGGTACAAAAGGAATCAAAAACGAAAAAATTACTTGGTCTAAAATAGCTATTGCCTTGAGCGCTGGATTTATACTTTTCTTTCTGAACACTTCATTGCTAAAGTTGTCCGCTGATCTAGCTATTTCGTTATACATCACGACTACCTCAGCGGGCTATATATCGTTAATGATCGCTGGAGTTTGGATCAGTCGAATACTACGAACCAATCTTATGAGCGATGTTTTTAATAATGAGAATGAAAGCTTCATGCAAGAAACCAAATTGATACAAAACGAATATTCAGTTAATCTGCCAACCAAATTTTATTACAAAGGCAAATGGAATGAAGGTTGGATTAATGTAGTAAATCCATTTCGAGCCTCCATAGTTTTAGGAACGCCAGGATCTGGAAAAAGTTATGCCATTATAAACAACTATATCAAGCAGCATATTGAAAAAGGATTTTCAATGTACATCTATGATTTCAAATTCGATGATCTTTCTACCATTGCGTATAATCATTTACTAATACATTCGGACAAGTATATCGTTAAACCAAAATTCTATATTATCAACTTTGACGATCCTAGCAGAAGTCATCGTTGCAATCCCATCAATCCAGATTTCATGACAGACATCTCAGATGCCTATGAATCTGCCTATACCATTATGCTGAATCTTAACCGCAGTTGGATTCAAAAACAAGGCGATTTCTTTGTGGAATCTCCCATTATATTACTAGCCGCTATAATCTGGTTTTTAAAAATTTATGATAATGGAAAGTATTGTACATTTCCACATGCCATTGAATTGCTCAACAAGAAATATGTTGATGTTTTTACCATTCTTACTTCCTACCCTGATCTCGAAAATTATTTATCTCCATTCATGGATGCTTGGCAAGGTGGCGCACAAGATCAATTGCAAGGACAAATCGCTTCCGCAAAAATTCCGTTGTCTCGAATGATTTCACCTCAACTCTATTGGGTGATGACTGGAGATGACTTTTCGTTGGACATCAATAATCCGGACGAACCTAAAATTCTTTGCGTGGGAAACAATCCAGATCGACAAAATATTTACTCTGCTGCCTTAGGTTTGTACAATTCGAGAATTATAAAACTAATCAATAAGAAAGGAAAATTAAAAAGTTCTGTGATAATAGATGAGTTACCAACCATTTATTTTAGAGGCTTAGATAACTTAATAGCCACAGCTAGAAGTAATAAAGTGGCGGTGTGTTTAGGATTTCAAGATTATTCGCAATTGACACGTGATTATGGTGACAAGGAAAGTAAGGTCATTCAAAATACGGTGGGTAACATCTTTAGTGGTCAAGTCGTTGGAGAAACAGCCAAAAGCTTATCCGAACGGTTTGGCAAAGTTTTACAGAAACGCCAAAGTTTAACTATCAATCGAAATGACAAATCAACCTCCATATCTACACAACTAGACAGTTTGATACCAGCATCAAAAATCTCCACGCTTACTCAAGGGGTGTTTGTGGGAGCTGTTTCAGATAATTTTGACCAACGCATAGAACAGAAAATTTTCCATTCTGAAATTGTTGTAGACAATGAAAAAGTAGCGGCAGAAACTAAGGCTTATAACGAGATACCCGTTATTTTACCTTTCGTTGATGAGAATGGACAAGATATTATGAAAATCGAAATTGAGGCTAATTACAAACAGATTAAGCGTGATATTGTTCTTATCATAGAAAGTGAATTGGAACGCATTAAAAACGATCCAGATTTACAACACTTGGTGCAAGAGGGTTGAAATAAATGGCCTTAAATAGAATAAACCTTTATTAAATGTTTGTTATTATGTACATATTTCCTATTTTTGTTCATATTAATGAACATTTACAAAAATGAGTACAAAAAAGCAAGTCTTATTCCCTAAACACCAACTCCTTTTAGAGCAAATGGGTGAGAATATTAAATTGGCTCGAAAAAGAAGAAAACTCACTGCATTACAAATTGCTGAAAGAGCCGATATTGCTAGAACCACTTTATACCAAATAGAAAAAGGAAACTCTAGTGTGGCACTAGGTGCCTATTTTAATGTTCTGAGAGTACTCGGTTTGCAAGACGATTTTTTAAAAATAGCTGCTGACGACGAACTAGGAAGAAAACTTCAAGATCTTGAACTATTAAAGTAATCCCTTGCTAGATCCAAATTAAACAGATCACTTATTCAAAACACTCAACATGTCACAAAGTAAAACCGACATCTACGTTTACGCCCATTGGCAAGAAATGCAGGAACCTAAATTAGTAGGTGTCTTATCTGCACAACAAGCTAAAGGAAAAAAAGCATTTAGTTTTGAATACGACAGGAACTGGCTCAAAACAGAACAAAAATTCCTTTTGGATCCAGATATCCAATTATATGGTGGTCCACAATACCCGAACCAAAAAGAAAACTTTGGCATTTTTTTAGACAGTATGCCTGATACTTGGGGACGCACCTTAATGAAACGTCGAGAAGCGCAGCTTGCTAGAGAAAGGAACGAAAAACCAAAAACACTATATGATCTTGATTTTCTATTAGGTGTATACGATGAAAGTCGTATGGGAGCATTACGATTTAAAACCGACCCGAATGGTGATTTTTTAGATAACAATAAAAACACTTCTACCCCGCCCTGGTCCTCTATTCGAGAACTCCAAAATGCAGCAGCTAATTTCGAAAATGACAACAATAATGAAGATGTCAATAAATGGTTATCGGTTCTTATGGCACCTGGATCCTCATTAGGTGGAGCAAGACCCAAAGCCAATATTTTAGACAATGACAAAAGTCTCTGGATTGCTAAATTCCCCTCAAAGATAGATACTGTGGACAAAGCATCTTGGGAATTTCTAGCTTACAAATTGGCTATCAATGCAGGAATCAACATGGCACCCTGTCGTATAGAAAAAATCATGGGCAGTCATCATACTTTCTTTACCAAACGCTTTGACAGGGAGAACGATGAAAGAATTCATTTTGCTTCGGCTATGACTATGACAGGCAACAATGAAGATACTATAAGAGACAATCCCGCAAGTTATTTAGATATTGCCGAATTCATCAGTAATCAAGGAGCAAACATAGAAGAGAATCTTCACCAACTATGGCGTAGAATCGTCTTTAACATAGCCATTTCTAACACCGATGACCATTTGCGCAACCATGGGTTTATATTGACCAAAGAAGGATGGATACTCTCCCCAGCTTACGACCTTAACCCATCTGTAGACAAAGATGGTTTGGCTCTTAATATTGATATGGATAATAATGCACTGGATTTTGAATTGGCTAAAAGTGTTGGGGAGTATTTTAGATTGAATACTTTACAAATGGAAGCCATAATTCAAGAAGTCCTTAAAGTTACAATAAGCTGGAAAACGGTAGCTAAAGAAATAGGAATTTCTAGAGCAGAGCTGGAAATGATGGCAAAGGCTTTTATTTATTAGAGCTAGTTTTAAAATCCGTCTCACTCCAGTCATTCACTTTGCTCCGTTCGGCTGCTCCCTTCAGTATGCTATAATGATTACAGTGTAAACAAAATCTGTTTTTTGGCATACCTACCCTTCGCAGGCATTTCACAGCCCATAAAAAAACAGCAGCTTAAAATTAAGCAGCTGTTTTTTTATGGCTGTTTCATTCCTCAGCTCCGCACGTTCATTCCTTGCTTTCGGTCAGGCATATATAAGTAGAATAAAGCTTCATTGCGTTGCGCTCCGTGCCTACGCTCCACTGCATTCCAGCCCTATCCTACTGATAGCCTTCCTTGTAATAATTTGAGTTGGTACTCAAATCTCTTAGATTCATCTTCTTCTATAAGAATTGCAGATGTAGTTATAGTAACTTCTTGCTCAAAAGTAACCAGAAATCAGTCAATCTCTTTATTTTCCTTTCTTCTTTTGAGGAAAAATGAAAGAAGTATCACCTCCTTCATCCATAGCTATAAAAGCATCGAATTTCTTACCTGATTTACTTAGCAGCCCTTTTAAGAGATTGGTTTTTCCTTTAGTTATAAGGTCCTCTAAATCCACAAGACTGAGTTGCATGCCACATATATTTCTGAACTGAACCCAATTACAGCTTTCCTTCTTGCATTTTACCAACTTATCCCGAATAATCAAATTTTGGACCTTACATTTTGGACAAATAAGTTCAGGCTGTCGCTCTACTTCTATTACTAAATCAAGTATTTCATGAGTTAGAGACTTTGTATAAGTTTCTATTTCTTTCTGGAAGGTTACTAAATTCGATTCCTTATTCTCTATTTTTTGTAAAGCTAGTTCCCAGTTTGCGGTCAATACCACATTTGCAATATTTTTGTCCTTTACCAATTCAAAGACCTTTAATCCTTTTTCCGTCGGCAGTAGTAATTTCTTATCGCGTTTGACATATTCCCTCTTAAAAAGTGTTTCAATAATGGCTGCTCTAGTAGCTGGAGTACCAATTCCTACACCTTGTATTATTTTGCGTTCCTGCTCATTTTCAATCTGATTCCCTGCTTTCTCCATTGCAGATAACAAACTTGCTTCCGTGTAAATAACTGGTGGTTTGGTTTTCTTAGCTACTATTTTTGCTGTCTTAATCTTTACTTCATCACCAATTTTTAGAGTTGGTAATTCTTGAATTGGATCCTTATCTTCATCGCTAAAATCACCTTTGATAACTCTCCAACCGGCATCTAGAATTTTGATTCCTTTTAATCCAAAATCATAGTGTGCCACCTGAAGTACAATGTTCGTTATCTCTTTAGCACAAACCGGAGAAACGGACTCTAATAATCGATAGACAATCATTTCGTAAATTGCTTTTTCCTTGGCTGATAAAGCGGATGGTATTTTATCTGTTATCAATATTCCATGATGATCGGTCACTTTTAAATCGTCGACGATTCGTTTATTCAAACGGTTTAATTTCATTTTAGCAACTATAGGTTTGAATTTCGCCAGCTCTACCGTTATCCTTATCAACTTAGGAATTTCTTCCCACATGTCTTCAGGAATAAATTTACTCCCAGTACGTGGGTAACTTATGAATTTCTTCTCATAAAGACTTTGAGCAATATTGAGCGTTTCCTCAGCCGTTAGACTTAACCTTGTGTTAGCTTCCTTCTGCAAAGCGGTTAGATCAAATAATAATGGTGGCTGCTCACTAACTGTTTTGGTTTCTGTGTCAATTACTGAAGCCTTTCCATACTTATGTAACGTTTTCAGTACATATTCGGCCTTTTTACCATCATCCCATCTAAGAGTGGAAAGACTTTTAAAATCAACGTATTCTTTATTATGCTCTAATTCAATTTGCCAATAGTCTTCAATTTTGAATGTTTGGTTTTCTAAAAAACGCTTGCAAATTAATGCTAATGTTGGAGTTTGAACCCGACCCAACGAAAAAACACCACTACCACTCGCAACTGTAAGTGCTTGCGACGCATTGATTCCTACTAACCAATCTGCACGACTCCTTCCTACTCCGGCATCATATAAACTATCAAAGTCTTTTCCCGATTTTAGATTCTCAAATCCTTTAATAATTGCCTTTTCGGTTAACGAACTAATCCATAATCGTTCGAAAGGTTTAGAGCAGTTTAAATATTCATAGATGTACCGAAAAATAAGCTCGCCCTCTCTTCCAGCATCGGTAGCCACAATGATACTATCGCAATGCTTAAATAATTGATCAATAGTATTCAGTTGTTTTAATGCTCCAAGATCACGAATATATGTCTTATCTTTTTTTACTTTACGTACTGTCAATAAGAATGTATTAGGCAGTATAGGCAAAGCCTCTCTTTGAAACCCACTAATTCCGTAATCTTCCGGCATAGCTAAAGCCACTAAATGCCCGAACGCCCAGGTTACCTGATATCCATTTCCCATCAAGTAACCTTCCTTTTTTTCTGTAGCTCCTAACAAGAGAGCAATCTCTCGAGCAACACTTGGTTTTTCTGCAATTACTACTTTCATCTGAACAAGTCTTTAGGGTAATTACATTTTTCTACCTTTAGATTTAGCAGCTACTTTGGGTTTCTCCTGCTGTTCTTGCTGTTTTGTATTATCAGGATTATTCTGCTTGCTTTTCAAAGGCTCTTTAATTTGCTTAGTCGTCTCGTTGGTTTTACCTTCGGAATTAACTGCAACCTGTGTTTTACTTTCTTCTTTAGGTTGTGCTTTCTCTTTTAGTTTAGTGGGATTGTCAAAAGAAAAGCCTGTTTTTCCAGTATTTTTATCGAATGTGATGTATCCTTGGTATTCTTTACCTCTCTTATCAAGCAATCCGCTTACATAAACCGTATGTCCTTCTTTGAATTTTTCATATTCTGCAGTATCCAATTCTTTCCCTCGAAAAGCTTTTGGAGCTTGAAGATCTTGCTTTTCTGTTTGCTTGTTGGTACTTCCTCTATCGAACAAAAACTCAACATATCGCTTGTCGGCATTAAACTGAACTGAAGCATTAAAAGGCTCTCCTTTTTTTGAAATCATACCTTCTAAATACAATGCTTTTCCCTCTGATAACGTCATTTTTTGTTGGTCATCAAGCTTAATGCCTTTGATTTCTTCTGGAATTTTGATAAGTGTTGTACGTAGCGCAATCAGCTCATTAGTTAATTTGTCAATGCTTATAATTGATGGAATTGTTTCTCCAGTTTTCGGGTTTGTCAAGGCAACCACTCTACCCATATTTCCATTTTTAAGCAAATTATCTTTGTCTTCCTTTGTAAATTCATGACCAAAGAATTTAAAATGCAATTGAGGTTCTTTTCGAATTCCGTGAATTGCCATTACTACTTGACCATCCTCTTTTGCTTGTAGTGAAAGCCTAGCGTCCATTTTAGTGATTGAAGTACCTAAATCAAGAGTGATAGGAACTAATTCATTGGTTTTATACCCTTTCAGCAAAGGTTCAAGGACATTCAGTTTTTCAAGTCGTTCTTTTGTTAATCCCAGATTAGACATTGCTTTCCAATCAATTTGTTCTAACTGGTAGCGGTTGTCTGCTGTCTCGGTTGTGCTGTTTGTTGATTCCATAATTTTTAGATTTTAAAAGTTGGTATTAATATTTGAGCTATTTTTATAGTACTCCTTTCAGAAATGAGTGATTTTTTTTATTATTTTGTGCTCTAAAGAAATACTTGTAGAGGTTTATGTTATTTTTTATAATTAGAAAAATAGTCTGCGAATAAATCCCCTTGTTTGTCCACGCGCTGAAAATGTTTTTCATCTTTCTCGTTTATGTCCAAAGGCAATTCAATACGATCAATCATTACTTGATCTTTGGATGTATTTTTAGTACTATCTGTCTTTGCTTCTTCAGAAAAACAATTTTCTTTTTTAATCTCTTCTTGTAAATCTTTCTTCATTTGTTTTACGTTTAAAAATTAATTCAATCGAAAATAGCTAGGTAAATTAGACGGATTTTAGAATTGGAATTGATTGGAACAACATGTCTTACAATGTCTTTGGATCTTTTAGAGGGGAATTAAAACTATCGCGTATAAATTGATGAACATCTGAGAGCTTATAATAGATTTTCCCACTAATTGTATAATAAGGCAACTTCCCCGAAGAACGGTAACGTTGCAAGGACCTTGAACTTATCTTCAGCATTTGTAAAATATCCTGATTGTCCAACAACTCTTCTCCATCAATAATTGCACGTTGATTTTTAGCCCCATTTGCCAATTCCATAAGGATGTCAAATCGCTCCATGATTCGCTCCATCCAAGCTAACAATTCTATTCTGTCGATATTCATAATCAAAAATTTAGGTTTAATACGAAGCGTTTAGCATTTCTTCCAGATAGAGGTACTATTTAAAATGCTGACACAAAATTCAATTGCTTTTTTTTCATTTTATCCCAATGGCTTTCGTAGTACTGTAAAAATTTAACATTTAAAACCCTTTAAACGTGTGCTTCAAAAGAAAAAATCTCATTTAAATGATAATTTCTTTTTCGATTTAAATTATTCAATATGAGGTTTGAATTTTTTGAGTGATTGTATCATGAAAAATGATATCGATCATGATCTCTGTTTTAGAAGAGGATAGTTTTTGCTGGTTATTTTTAGAAAACAAAGCAACTTTTATTGGACTTTTACCCATTAGCTTTCGTAGTACGAAAAAACTAAAATTACATTCTACGAAGATTTATCATTTGATTGCTTCTAAAAAAAAAGCAGCAAATCCCCTTAAATTAGGATTTACCGCTTGTTTATTTTCGTAATTACAACTTTACACCTGGTCTTCTCTGGACATTTTTTGTTGTAGGTTTAGCGTTAGTTCTTCCAGAAATTTTGTCTTACTACTTTTACGGGCTTTGATTTCGCTGTAGGTCTTATAGATGTTATCTAGTTTAATATTAAAAAAATCTTCAAAGGATGCTGTTATCGTATTAATATCTGCAGCACCATGATTGATTGTTCCATTGACAAATAAGGCATAAATTAATTCCGTTAAAGCTGTCTTTGGTCCTGTCCATACCAATACTTTATGCTTTTTTTCTTCAAAAATATCACAATCGTCCACCTTTAACCTTTTTAGTGCTTGTCGGATATAATGAATAAATCGATACATGGCTTTTACTTTTGCCCATAGCATATCTTGAGATGTTGAAAATTCCGGAAATTGGTAATAATCAGTCATAGGTGTAAATGGGAAATTATCCCGATGGTTTCGAGTAAAGAATTGATGATCCAAATAACTGTATCCTTGCTCCATATAATGCACAAAATCGGCATTTCTGTAAAAGAACTTATTGATTTTTCGCAATTCTTTTTGGAGAAATTGGACTTTATAAGCGTTACCAGCTTTTGGCATTCTTAATTCGCAGGAATGCACCTCAGTAAAATAGATCAAAAAACTCATTGGAATGGGTTTGGTATTTTTAAAAAATTCTATCTCTTCTGGAACGGTATTAAAATCATTTTTATCAACTATCTCTTTTAAGTTTGTTAAGGTTTTATTACACAATATAATTCCATTGCAAGCCTTATTTTGCATTGTTTCGTTTGCTTCTATGATTTCATTGCAGATAACATCAAATGATTCAATTGCTTTCTTAAACATTTTATTCAATATTAGTTGTTAATTTGCTTTCATCATTTTGCAATTGATTTGTAATCGTTTTGCAAAGTATTCATTAATTCCATGGCGTAATTGTCTCTTGCCTGAACATAAGCTACTTTTGGAATTACCTTAGCTCCTACTTTTCTCTTTTCAAATGAAGCTGATACGCCAAAATCTATCTTTTGAAACTGTAACTCATTTGCTCTTTTTATAGTTTGAAACAACAATTGTCTGTACAGTTGGTATTCTTTTATCCATTTATAATCCATACCTACTAATTCAGGTACATAGGTATGATTATTATTTTTGTAGCAAAACATAACGCCAACAAATGGATTTTTGGGTTCTGCTTTCAGAGCTAGTATTATAAACTCCCAGTTTGGACTGTCATTCATGCTTTCGAAAATTTCTTGTGTATATCGAAATGAATTGATGGCGTAGTTATTGTCTTTTACATTGTTGTAGAGTTGATACGCTCTTGCTATTTCTGTTTTATTCAATTTATCTGTTATTACAACATCATAATACCTCTCATAAGGTTCTATATCTTTATTGAAATGCTTACGGGAACGCAACGATAATGTGCTTGTAAACTCTTCTTGTGAATGCCAAACTTTGTTTTCAATTACACAGGATTCCGGCATTTCTATTTTGAAATAACCTTGATCTACTATTGCTTTGTTGTAGCTATTATCTTTTTCGAAATCTCTTAGTACTAGCATGTCTGCATTTAACTCATTGTATTTTCGTTCCACCTTATCCAATAAAAGTTTCACTGCTTTTTCTGCCAAAGGATGTTGCTGATTGATAAAGCAATGTTCTCCTTCAGTAAAAAGAGATCCCATACCCAATACTCTTGATGTGAGGTATAAAGGATTAGTCTTTCTTATTTCTTCCAAATGAATGGAAACCGATTCAGTAGCTAACATATCATCTTTCCAAAGTCCATAGGTAAAAAAGGTCATTAACACTACGATACCTGTGTTGTCTTTGATAGTGAAATAATAAAAATCCCATTGGTTGGTAGGATCTGGATGTTGACTAAATGCTTTTTCTAGATAAACTAGTCCTTCCCAATCGAAAATATTTTGTTTCCCCATATATTGATTCCATTCTGATTTTTCAATATTTTGAATGGTATTTTTTTCTTCGATATATAGGTCTCTTTCTTGTGACTCTAAAATATTTTCTGATTTTTTATTATTCATTCCAAAAGCCTGTCTGATTTTGATTTCACTATTATTTGTTTCTTCTAAAGCTTTGGGGAAATGATATTCCATCGCCTCAGCCAATGCAGTAATATCTTCCAACTGATTGTGACTCGATAATGTTATTCTGATTCCTGTGTTTTTGATTGGAACTGCTGGATAAATCCCCAAGTTGAGAAAAAATCCTTCTTTAAATAAGCGATGTATAAACTTATAAGCTGTTATAGGAGTACCCATGCCCAAAAAGAATACTGGAGAATCATTTTTTGAAATTATGGGGAGATTTCTATTCGATAACAACTGGTTAAAATAATCGATTTTTTCAGCAAGGCCTTTTTGTTTCAATTCTATTTCAGCCGATAAATGAATGTCTGCCGAAGCAATTGCCGCAGCTACAGATGCAGGTTCTAACTGAGCAGAAAAGGTTAATGGTCCGCCAAAATTTCTAATTTTATCCCTTAGTTTCTGATTCCCACAAAATACTGTCGCACCACTGGCTCCGTAGGTTTTGCTCAGTGTACTCACCACAATGCAATTTTCAGGAAGTTCTTCTATTGCATCAAAAATGAAACCAGTGCCATTTTTACCTCGCCAACTCATACCATGAACATCGTCAAAATAGAGATTGAGCTGAGGATATTTTTGAGTCAAAGCCAATAATTCTGGTATCGGCGCATAGTCACCAAACATGGAATATACACCATCCGCCATGTACCAGATTTTATTGCATTTGGTAGTTAATTGTTTGATTTTATCTTCTAACATTTCCAAATTGCTATGTCTGATCATTTCTACCGGAATTCCACGTAGCTTTAAAAGTTGACAAGCATTTTGTGCACTCCAGTGTACTTGATGATCCATTATTACAGCATCTTCATCTCTTATCAATGTCGGAATAACCGCTAAATGTCCTAATGTACTGTTCTTTGTTATTATTGGTGGTATGCCATACATTAGCTCTATTTTTTGCTCTAGCTCATTATAAAGTGGATGCGAAATATATGACTTTGAAAGTGGAAATTGCGTGCCGTAATTGTTTATGGCGGCTATTGCAGCCTTTTTTAACCGAATGTCTTGTTCAAGGCCCAAGTACCCTGTTGTACCAAAATGAAACATCTCCTTACCCTTAATTTGAATTGTCCTACCTGTCAGCATTTTACCTTCTGCATAGAGATGTAAAACACCCTCTTTTTTTGCTCCTGATAAAACCTCATCGACTGTATCAATGAAATTATTGTGCTTGATTTTTGCCATTTTTAAATTGTTTAAGTTGTTTTAAAAATTAGGATCCTAAAATTCATCATAATAATTTAAAGTTATTTCATCTAAAAGCTCAATACTCCCAATCTAACAAGTCAAAGTACTGAATTGACAACCAAAACATTTAAATTGTAACAAATAATCCCAAATTAGCAAGTGACTTATTAACAGATGTTTATATTTTTGTTAAGTTAAAAATATAAAATCCATAAAACATGATTGCAGCACATGATATTTATGAGAATGATTTTGCCAAGTTCTGGATTTCTAAAGGCATTCTCTTTTTTGAATACAAACCCAATATTACTATTAATTTGAGGGTAGCTAAAAGCGTAGTTTCCGATAGAATCCATTTTCAAAACGAATCAACTTATCCAATTTTGTGTGATATCAGGGGTGTTGTTGATAGTGATAAAGCCGGAAGAGATCATTTAGCACAGTCAGGTTCTATTTTAACGCAAGCAGTTGCACTTCTTGTACATGAAAAAGTATCGCTTATAATTAGTACTTTTTATGTAGAAATTAGTAAACCTTCTGTACCTACTCAAATTTTCACAAAAGAAGAAGATGCTTTAATTTACCTCAAAGGGTTTGTCTAACGGAATTTTAGAATAAAGAATTAAAAGTTGAATCTAATGAACAAAACACACAACGATAAGCGAATTGTTACAATTCATCAAATGCTATTTGAAATGGCACGCGGTAATTTCAACTCTCGAATTCCTTTAAGTTCTAATGATGAAGAGTTGGAAACGCTAGTTGTTTTAATTAATATGCTTGCAGAAGAAATGAAAGAGTCTGTTTTTCAAATAGGCTACGTAAACACACATAAGACACAGCAATTTAAAGCTTTAAGCACTATAGTTTTAGATTCCTCTTTTTTTATTAATAATTTTACACCTGAACTTACAACTTTTTTAGGATACTCAGAATATGAGCTTTTGAAACTATCTTTGAGAGACATCATTTCTAATGCTTCTTTTGAACAACTTCAAGAAGTAATTAAGGAAAATAGTGCTCTTAATACTACTATTACACTACATTTTATACCCAAAAATGATTTACCACTTGCTGCTGCCAGTACAATATTACAATTAGTAAATCGTTCCGAAATCGTAATAAATCTGGTTACTCCCGAACGTCACGATTCTTATAAACCGATATTGTATAGCTCTGAAAAAGAAAGATATATTAAAACTCGAAAGGCCGATGCACAATTAATTCAAAAACTTTACGATTATATATTAGCGCACCTTGAGGAACCACTTCCTTCTTTAAAAGTACTATCATCTAAATTTGGTACTAATGAACATAAATTAAAAGATGGTTTTCGGCATTTTTTTAAAACTAGTATTTACCATTTTTATAACATTGAGCGACTCAAAAGAGCTTACTTCATGATTGAGCATACAGGAATACCATTAAAAAATATTTCTATCATGAATGGTTTTAATAATTATCCCAATTTCTCAAAATCATTTAAAAAACAATTTGGTTTTTCTCCAAACGAATTAAAGCGAAATGACGTCAGTTTTCATCTAAAAGATGAAAATTAGGTTTCTTCGTTTTAGCTATCTCTTACTCCTTAAAAGACAACTATAATTATTTTATAATTCAGAATTTTGCTTTAAAAATAAAGTACTATGAAACTGAATTTTAAATTACAAAAAGTATTTCTAGAGATCGTTTGCTTCCTTTATATCGTTTTATTTACCTATGCTTCGATCAGTAAACTAATTGATTTTGAAAACTTTCAAACTCAATTAGGCCAATCTCCACTTTTAAGTGCTTATTCAACAAGTATCTCTTTTCTAGTAATTTTTGTTGAATTGGGACTAGTCTTTGCTTTATCAGTGCGCGTATACCGAATAAAGGCCCTTTGTTTATCGGTGGGCTTAATGGCTATTTTTACTACTTATATTATTTTGATTTTAAATTTCAGTTCGTTTATTCCCTGCTCTTGTGGTGGAATTTTAGAAGAGCTTGGATGGACTGAACACTTGATTTTTAATCTTTTTTTTATTGTTATAGGTAGTTGTGGTGTGTTGCTTCATCAATTTGAGAAAAAAAGGATTATCGCTCTATTCTTAATCGTAGTATCAAGTGTACTTTTTGTAGTTTTTTTATTTCTATCTTCAGAGAATACTATGCAGAAGCAAAATCCATTTATTCGTCGATTTACTCCTAACGTTGCATCAAGGACTTTAACAAAAAACTTAAATAACTATGGATTTTATTTTGCTGGACAATTTGATGGAAAGATCTATTTAGGAAATACCATTTCTCCATTAACAATCATTGAATTTGACAGCACATTGCAATATAAAAAACAATATACTATTTCACTTACACAAGATAATTTACCTTTCAGAGCCGTTAAAACAAAAATTATGGGTACTCATTTTTTTCTATACGACGGTTCCATTCCTATAATTTACAGGGGCTTAGTTTCTGATTGGAAAGCTACCATTTGGGTTAGCAAGAAACCTTACTTCACTATATTACAACCAATTGATTCTACTCTTTGTGTATTTAGAGGGCAACAATTAGGTACTTACGAAAATATATTGGGAACCATATCTTTAAATGATTCTTTAAAAATTAAAAAGCAAAAGCATTTATTACAAAAACAAATAGACGGTGTTTTTGATACGGACGGAACTATGACTTATGGTGAGGGTTTAAACAAAATCGTATACACTTATTTTTATCGGAATCAATTTATTGTAGCTGATACAGCTTTGCAACTTGTGCATCGGGTTAAAACTATTGATACTACTACTAAAGCTAAATTAAAAGTAGTCCGAATCAAAAAATCAGGAGATAGCAAACTTGCAGCTCCGCCGTATACTGTTAACTTAAGAAGTGTGGCCTTTAATCAACTTTTGTTTAATCAATCAGGGCTTCGTGGTCGTTATGAAAGTGAAAAGAATTGGAGCTATGCCTCAATAGTTGATGTTTATGATATTACCAATAAAACCTATTTATTCAGTTTTTATATCTACCATGAAAACAAAATGAAAATGAGTGATTTATTAATAACTGAGAAAGCTCTTTATGCAATAGTAGGACATCAAATTGTCAAATATACATTTGGAGCACCTATCCTAAAGCAACTGAAAAAATAAAATGAAAGATATACTGGCCAGTATCAGGGGTAAGATCGAAAACCTGTAGAAAAGAGTAGATCCAAATAATAATTATTAATTTTTTTATTATGAAAACAGATTTTTTAAAATTGATGGTGCTTCCAATGGTAGCATTCTCATTGGCTAGTGCTGCTGCTGTAACCACTAGTACCGCTAAAGAAAGCCAAACGGCTACTGCAATTATTAATGGTTATATCCATTCACCACTACCTTCTAGTTGTAAACTGGTAAACGTAGATTGTGATGTAACCGGAAATGCTTTTTGTATGAGTGGTTCTTCACAAGTATTCGATAAAGATAGCGAAACGACTTGTTCTACGCCGCTTTTTAGAACTGTTAATCCGTAGATTAACGAATAAGTGCAGTTTATTCAAACTGCACTTATTTATTTTTAGTCTTTTAGATATCTGTCAAACCAATCGGTAATTCGATTTGTAAGGTCCATTTTATTCTCCTTGATTACAATTACATGCTGATCTTTGGGATAAACCAATAAAACAT
>CAZMHK010000032.1:0-24766 GCA_964566045.1 uncultured Flavobacterium sp. | reverse complement strand
AAGATTTAGAAGATGAAGTGGCCGGTTTAAGCACACGTTCAGAAAAATTAAAAGGGGAACTTGAAGTAATTGAAGACCTTATTAAAGCTAAAAAAATTGCAATTGAGGAGCACAAAGAGTCCATCAAAAAATATACAAAACAACAGGAAACTGTTCGTAACAATAGAGAATTCAACTCTTTAACTAAAGAAGTTGAGTTTCAAGAACTTGAAATTCAATTGGCTGAAAAGCAAATTAAAGAAATGAAAGCTTCTATTGAGCACAAAAAAGAAGTGATTGCTAATTCTAAAGAAAAATTAGAAGCAAAAACCAATCACCTAAAACACAAAAAATCAGAGTTAGACGCTATTATGGCCGAAACTGCTAAGGAAGAAGAATTCTTATCTCAAAAATCAATTGAGTTCCAAGGACAAATTGAAGAGCGTTTATTAAATGCTTACAAAAGAATCAGAAGCAGCGTTCGCAACGGTTTAGCAGTAGTTTCAATTGAAAGAGGTGCTTCTGCAGGATCTTTCTTTACCATTCCACCGCAAACTCAAGTAGAAATTGCTTCAAGAAAAAAAATCATCACTGATGAACATTCTGGAAGAATTCTTGTTGACAGCGTTCTTGCTGAAGAAGAAAAAGAAAAAATGGAACAAATGTTCGCTAAAATATAATACCTTTAAAGTCCCGATGATATCGGGACTTTTTTTTATGATCAAGCAAATAGTCTATAAAATATTTACCAAGTCAGTAGGCACCTACATCAACCTACTCAGCTACCTTGCTCCAACAAAAGCCGTGCAACTCGCTTACAACTTGTTCAGTAAACCGCGCGACGGAAAGCTACAACTTGACCAATTACCCACAGTACTGCAACAAGCCCAAACCCAAACACTCTCGTTTCAAGATCAAAAAATACAAACCTACACTTGGGCCGGCAACAGTCATGTCATTTTATTAGTACACGGTTGGGAGAGCAACGCATCGCGCTGGGAAAAACTCTTGCCTTACCTCACTAAAACCGGCAGCACCATCGTAGCTCTTGACGGACCTGCTCACGGACTCTCCAGTGGAACAACCTTCAATATTCCGCATTATGCCGAATTTTTACACCAAGTGGTACAACATTTTCAGCCACAAACTTTAATCGGACACTCACTAGGTGGCAAAACCTGTTTGTACTACCAATCCGTTTACCAAAGCGACAACTTAAAAAAAATGGTTATACTTGGCGCTCCCAGCGATTTCAAGATAATTTTGGACAATTATATCTCATTGTTAAGTCTCAATTCTAGAGTTTTTACAGGCTTAAAAAAATATTACCAAGATGTTTTTCAACTCAACACAGATGAGTTTGCCGGACAACATTTTGCAAAAAATATTTTAACCCAAGGACTTCTAGCCCATGATGAGCAAGACCAAGTAGTACTTATTCACGAAGGAAAAAAAATCGCAACCTCTTGGAAAAACGCTACTTTTATTACCACAACTGGTCTAGGTCACAGCATGCACGATCACAATTTATACGAAAAAATTAGTCACTTCATTCAAAATTAGGGCGTGCCGCCGCGGCGACCAGGCTATTCGCTGCAATCTTTTTTGGGCAAAAAAAGCCCTAAAAAAGGATTTACGCTGCTATCCTTCACGCGAATCCGACGTAAAATTGATAAGTTAGTTCTACATCCAATCTTAAAATCAATAGCTATTATAAATTGCAAATTCATTACTTTTGCAGCATGGAAGATCAATTAAAACGCCTCAATAAATTCATAGGAGAAACTGGTTATTGCAGCCGTCGCGAAGCAGATAAAATCATCGAAGAAGGTCGCGTAACCATCAACGGAATTGTACCCGAATTAGGGACCAAAGTTGGTCCTCATGACGAAGTACGTATTGACGGCAAATTAATTCGTGAGAAAACAGAAAAACCTGTTTACCTCGCCTTCAACAAACCTGTAGGAATCGAATGTACCACAAATCTTGATGTGCGCAACAACATTGTAGATTACATCAATTATCCAAAGCGTATTTTCCCAATTGGACGTTTAGACAAAGCCAGTGAAGGATTGATTTTCATGACAAATGATGGCGATATCGTAAATAAAATATTGCGTGCACGCAACAATCACGAAAAGGAATATACAGTTACCGTAAACAAACCCATCACTGATCGTTTCATTGAAAGAATGGGCAATGGAGTTCCAATTTTAGACACCGTTACCAGAAAATGTAAGGTAGAACAAATTAGTAAATTCACTTTCAAAATCATCCTTACCCAAGGTTTGAATCGTCAAATCCGTAGAATGACTGAATATCTTGGTTATGATGTTACCGCCTTAAAACGAATCCGAATTATCAATATTTCACTAGATGTTCCTGTGGGCCGCTACCGTGATTTGACGGATGCCGAAATAAAAGAACTCAACGCCCTTATCGAGCCATCCAGCAAAACAGAAGAAGCTAGTTTACCAAAAGTAGAAACACCAAGAAAAAGAACTGAGTTTATAAAAAGAGACGATCCTAGATTTAAGAAACGTGGGGATTATTAAACGTCTTTTTATCAAAAAACCTCAGATGATTACCCGTAACAAAATAGTGTTTTTACACATATCATTTTTTAAAACCAAAAAGCCAAATCCTGTTTGAACAAGATTTGGCTTTTTTTTGTTACTTAGACTCTAATGTTTCGTAATACAAGACTTTCGATAAGAATGATTGTGCTTGATACTCTTTAATTTCATCTTCACGGTACATTTCAGGATGCTGACCATCTAATTGATTTTCTAACAAATAGTCTCTCCTACTAGAGTCATTAAACTCCAAACGACTTATAAAAACCGGATCTACTCCTTTATTTACGGCTAAATTATAGCTAGTTATCAATTGTCCCCAGTTCACAAAACTGCACAATAAAAGCACTCCATAAACGTACCAAACCATGTGGTTAAACAAGTATGCATTGGCTTTTTGCAAGCTAATTTTCAACCACGTGTGTAGTAAACTTATAAATACTAAAATAAGAAAGGCAAAAACGCCCAATCGCTTATAGGTTAAGCCAAACTGATGTACATATTCTAAGTTTTTTAAGGCGGCAGACAAAACAAGCACCGCATTAAATACCATCCAAATTTTAGCTAGTATTTTCAGTCTATTCGTTGATTCATCAAAGGTAAACCTAGCTCGAAAGTACAGTAAAATAAGTCCCACAGCCATTAACACCGAAACAATAACGGCATTAACACGTTCGTGAGTTGCAGCACTTAACTGCGCACGATTTTGAATTTCAAAAAACTGTTCGTAATTGTACGTTACTATAAAAAACAGCAATAAAATATTCAACAAAACAAAAGTAATTTCACCACTTTTCCTTTGAAAGTCAAAATCAAGCCATGATAGCGAACTCTCATTTTCATCGTACGAGTTGTCTTCAAATTCATTTTCTAACTGCGAATTAAAACTAAAGCAAAAATCAGGAACCCAAAAATTCCAAAAATTAAACGACACATAAAGCCCGAGCACAGCAATGACAATCAACTGAAATACATTCACATCTAGCGTATAGTCGCTAGACACAGAAGAAAATAGATCACTACCAAAAGCATATACTCCAAAAAACAATCCGATAAAAAGAAGTGGAATTAAAACAAATGCTACCAATTTCTTTGCAAAATCACCCTGTACCTCCTGTTTAGGAAGCCATTGACTAAACATCAAAATCCGTCCTAGCGAGGCAAAACTATTGACAAAAATGACCACAAAAACCTGAATGATTCTAAGTTTTGCATGTTGCGTTTTATACTGCAATGACAATAATGAAAGTGAAAGTGCCAAAAAAGAAGGAAAATCACCATACCATGCAAATGCCAAACACGATAATATTGAGGTGATTAGTAAAGCCTTAGTAGTCAATGAATTCAGAGACTCCCGATAATTATACACTAATAAAGAGATAAGTAAAAGTCCAAAAAGCGCCAAATTAAGACCCAAATTTTGGTCATAAAAAAGGATCGTAAAAATAGTAGCACTCGCAAAAATTAAATGGTGTTTTTTCATAGTTGTAAATATAAAGTACTTTGTATTTCAAAGTATTTGGTTCAAAAAAAAGTTTATTTAGAATTCCATAATTTTTCTAAACTACTCAGGTGCGCCGTAAATGCAGCACGCCCAATATTGGTTACTCTGTATGAGGTTTTTGGTTTTTTACCCACAAATTCCTTCTTGATTTCGATATAACCTACTTTTTCTAATGCAGTCGAATGGCTGGCTAGATTGCCATCAGTAGTGTTTAGTAATGCTTTCATCTCTGTAAAATCAATCCAATCATTAACCATCAATACAGACATTAACCCCAACCGGATCCTGCTTTCGAAATTTTTATTCAGTTGATCGATTATACCCATGATTAGTCGTACTTTTTAAA
This sequence comes from uncultured Flavobacterium sp., assembly GCA_964566045.1. Classification (GTDB taxonomy): domain Bacteria; phylum Bacteroidota; class Bacteroidia; order Flavobacteriales; family Flavobacteriaceae; genus Flavobacterium. The sequence goes on along the minus strand of CAZMHK010000032.1, from coordinate 20,361 downwards.
CATAATCGTTCCGTAAACTATATGCAAAATCCCAAAACCAAGGGTCCAAAAAATCAATCCATATCCTAGAAAAAATAAAGAAACACTGCCCAGAAATAGTTGAAAGTAACCTAAATACTGAATATCTGAGTACGTATACTTACCAGCATTGACCAATGCTAATCCGTAAAAAAGTAATGTAGCAGGGGCTAAAAACACAAAAAGACCATGATAAATTAATGCCAAACAAAACACACCACCCACTACTAAAGGAATTGCCAATTGCAAAAGCATCACTTTTGTGGTAGAAGTCCAAATTGGTAAATTGTTTTTCTTACTCTTTTTATAAGTGAATAGAAATCCTGAAAAAAGAGCTAGTACTAAAATTATAATCCCCACTAGAATTAGTTTGTAAATCAAATCATCAGTGTACACTTTATCCAATCCATCAAAATAAGACATCCCATTTGACTCAAATAAAAAAGCTGCATAACTTGCGCCAATTAAAGCAAAGATTCCTGCAAAAACTCCTGACAATCCGCTAAGGGAAATAAACCTTGAAGAACGTTCCATCATGGAACGAATGTGAACTAAATCTTCTTGTATTTTTTGACTCATGATAAAAGTACTTTGAAATACAAAGTTAAAAATAAAAACGACTAATCAAACATTTCATAAAAATAATTTCAACCTTACTTTTTTCAACCTTGAAGATGAAAACAGATATCATATTTACCAATGAAGTTCTGAAGGAGAGTTATTAGCAAACGCTACTTTTACAAATCCATTTCTATCCCAACTTTAGACAAAAAAGCCTCAAAAATTAATTTGAGGCTTCTAATCATAAAAAATATTTATTTGTTTCTCTTCATCTCCCTTGCCAAAAGCGTGTTTTTTAGCAACATAGCAATGGTCATTGGTCCTACTCCACCAGGAACTGGAGTAATGAATGATGCTTTTTTGCTTACTTGATCAAAATCGACATCACCGGTGATTACGTATCCTTTTTCGTGGTTTTCGTCAGGAACACGCGTAATACCTACATCAATAACTACAGCGCCCGGTTTTACCATATCCGCTTTTAAATAATTAGGAACTCCAAGAGCAGTGATTATAATATCTGCCTGAATGGTAATTTCCTCTATGTTTTTGGTGTAACTATGTGTAAGTGTCACTGTTGAGTTACCCGGAAAACCTTTGCGTCCCATCAAAATACTCATTGGTCTGCCTACAATATGGCTACGCCCAATAACTACCGTGTGTTTTCCTTTTGTTTCTACTCCATAGCGATCTAGCAATTCAAGAATACCAAATGGAGTGGCGGGAATAAAAGTAGTCATGTCTAATGCCATTTTCCCAAAATTCTCCGGATGAAAGCCATCAACATCTTTACTTGGGTCAACCGCCATTAAGACTTTTTGCTCGTCAATTTGTTTAGGAAGTGGCAATTGCACAATAAAACCATCAATTTGATCGTCCTCATTTAATTCTTTGATCTTTTTAAGCAATTCAATCTCTGTAGTGGTATTGGGCATTTTTACCAATGTAGACTCAAATCCTACTCTTTCGCAGGCTTTAACCTTACTTCCTACATAGGTTAAGCTTGCGCCATCGTTCCCTACAATAAGTGCTGCCAAGTGAGGAACTTTTTCGCCATTGGCTCTCATTTTTTGTACTTCAACAGCAATTTCGCTTTTGATATCCTCTGCTGTTTTTTTTCCGTCTAGTAGTTGCATTGTTGTGTTGTTTAATATAGTAAAGACAAAAGTCTTAAAATCATGACGACTTTAAGACTTTCTAAATTTTATTTCATTCCCGGCATTCCTGGCATTCCGCCTTTCATTCCGCCCATCATTTTCATTAGGTTTTTTCCGCCCGGACCTTGCATCATTTTCATCATTTTGCTCATTTGGTCGAACTGTTTCATCAACTGATTGACTTGCTCGATTTTAGTTCCAGATCCTTTTGCAATTCGCGCTTTTCTTTTCACGTCAATTACAGCCGGCTTACTTCTTTCCAATGGAGTCATCGAATGGATGATGGCCTCAATATGTTTGAAGGCATCGTCTTCAATTTGAACATCTTTCATGGCTTTTGAGGCACCTGGTATCATTCCTACCAAATCCTTCATATTACCCATTTTCTTCACTTGCTGAATTTGAGAAAGGAAATCATCAAAACCAAATTCATTTTTAGCAATTTTCTTTTGGATTTTACGAGCTTCCTCTTCGTCAAACTGCTCTTGTGCACGTTCAACAAGGGAAACTACGTCACCCATACCCAAGATTCTCTCGGCCATACGCACAGGATAGAAAACATCAATTGCTTCCATTTTTTCGCCTGTACCTACAAATTTGATTGGCTTGTTTACAATTGTCTTGATAGAAAGCGCTGCTCCACCACGAGTATCCCCATCTAATTTTGTTAAAATAACACCATCAAAATTTAATCTGTCGTTGAAGGCCTTTGCCGTATTTACGGCATCTTGACCCGTCATCGCATCAACTACAAACAAAGTTTCTTGTGGTTGAATAGCTTTGTGCACGCGCTCAATTTCGTTCATCATTTCTTCATCCACAGCCAAACGACCAGCGGTATCGACAATGACAACATTAAACCCATTTGCTTTAGCATGTTTAATTGCGTTTTGAGCAATTTCAACTGGATTTTTATTTTCTGGCTCTGAATATACCTCAACGCCAATAGAATCTCCAACAACGTACAATTGCTGAATCGCCGCAGGACGGTAAATATCACAGGCAACCAAAAGAGGTTTTTTGTTCTTTTTGGTTAAAAGGTAATTGGCTAGTTTTCCAGAAAAAGTAGTTTTTCCAGATCCTTGCAAACCTGACATCAAAATAACAGACGGATTACCTGATAAATTAATACCGGCTACATCGCCACCCATTAATTCGGTTAATTCATCTTTAACCAATTTCACCAATAATTGACCAGGTTGCAACGTAGTTAATACATCTTGACCAATAGCTTTTTCTTTTACTTTGGTGGTAAAATCCTTTGCAATTTTAAAGTTAACATCGGCGTCAAGTAACGCTCTGCGCACTTCTTTCAAAGTGTCGGCTACGTTAACTTCAGTTATTTTTCCGTGACCCTTTAGTATATGGAAGGCTTTGTCTAATTTATCGCTTAAATTATCGAACATAGTTGGCTTTATTTTTTGAGATGCAAAGATAGACTAATTAGGAAATTAGGCAATCCTATACTTAAATTTTTGAAACATAATAAAAGTGATTTTTCCATGCTGATTTGTGCTTTGGTTTGTGTAAAATGCCAAAAGATGAATCCATACAAATACGTGCTTCAGACAAAAGTTAAATAATCTGTAATTTTTGTAATGAAGAATAAGCATTGTTAAAAATTAAATACATTTGCAAAGTAAAATGAAAACAAACAAATTCAATAGCTTTACTATTAAAATCACACGAGCAATAGCTGTGTGTCTCTTTATATTCGTATGTCTTGTTGAGCCTAGTAGATCTCTGACTACTGCAATTTTCGATCATTATGAAAAAGTTAGGATTAGCAATGAACTACCCTTGCAAACTAATGAGAATGAAACTACAAACCCAGAAAACAACGTAGTACTTTCAATAGAACTAGAAGATATTCCCGATTTATATTTTACCAAAGCAGTTTTAAACTTTAAGCTTACGCTTGAGAAAAACTCTCAATCTCTTGTATACAATTACAGTGAATCTGGCAATCGTCAGCATCACTTAGACGTGCTGTCGCCCCCACCCAATATTAGATAAAATTGCAACAATCCAGGTTTTTCATTATTCAATGAATACCCTTTAATTATTGTTTTTATTTTAAATTTTATCCAATATATCTTTCAATGAAAAAATTCGAATTATTGATTGGTGCCACTTTATTGTTGGTCCTATTACTTGCTTGTGATTCCAAAAAAAATGAAAAAATCGCTATCAGCAGCTACCCGACTACAACACCTATCGTTGTTGACACCTTATTAACTAGTGAATATGTTGCAGAAATCCAATCATTACAAAATGTAGAAATAAGAACCAAAATTAATGGGTTTATAGAAAAAATTCATGTTGATGAAGGAAAGCCTGTAAAAAATGGTCAATTATTGTTTACGTTGAACAGTCAAACTTTTCAAAAAGATCTTTTAAAAGCCAAAGCAATGCTCAAAAGTGCCATTGCCGAAGCTAAAAATGCAGAGCTTGATCTACAAAATGTAAAACTGCTTTCATCTAAAAATGTGGTTTCAAAGACAGAACTCGAAAAAGCACAAGCAAACTATGCTGCTGCCCTAGCACGTGTAGAGGAACACAAAGCAAATCAAGAAAGTGCTGCCATTCAGCTATCAATGACAAAAATTAAAGCACCATTTGACGGTATTATCAACAGAATTCCATTTAAAATAGGCAGTTTAGTTAATGAAGGAACACTACTCACATCTATATCAAACAACAACCAAGTTTATGCTTATTTCAATGTATCTGAAAAAGAATATTTACAAATAAAAGAGCAGCGCACAGAGAAAAATCACGATGACATTACACTTTTATTAGCCAATAACAAACCTCATGAACACAAAGGCACCATCGAAACTGTTGAGGGTGAATTTGATCAAAATACAGGTAATATTGCCTTTAGAGCTCGATTTTCAAATCCAAAATTACTTTTAAAACACGGCTCAAGTGGTAAGATCCAAATTTCAAATACTGTGAACAATGCATTAATAATTCCGCAAAAAGCCACTTTTGAAATACAAGACAAACAATATGTATATGTGTTAGACAAAAAAAACATAGTGCGATCAAGAAACATTGAAGTTCAGCAACGTTTACAACATCTATATATCATTAAATCTGGATTAACAGTCAATGACAAGGTGATCTATGAAGGGATTCAAAATCTTAAAGAAGGTGATTCAATAAACCCTCAATTGATAGCCATGAAAGAGGTTATGTCAAAACTTAAATAAAGACTTAATAGATAAAGATATGTTTTCAAAATTTATTCACAGACCAGTACTTTCCATAGTAATTTCACTGCTGATAGTACTGCTAGGAGTTGTGTCTCTTACACAATTACCTATGACGCAATTTCCTGATATTGCACCACCTGAAGTTACTATTACCACCAAATATACTGGAGCTAATGCTGAGGCTTGTGTGAAGGCAGTAGTAGTTACATTAGAAAGAGCCGTAAATGGTGTTCCCGGTATGGCCTATATGTCCTCGGTTTCAGGAAATGACGGAACAAGTGTTATCAATATTATTTTTAAAGCTGGTACCGATCCAGAAATTGCAGCCGTAAATGTCCAAAACAGAGTTTCGGCAGTACTCGATGAATTGCCTGAAGAGGTAATAAAATCAGGTGTAATTGTAGAAAAAGTACAAAACAGTATGCTTTTATACTTGAACGTATTAAGTTCTGATCCCAACCTTGACGAGAAATTTTTATACAACTTTGCAGATATTAACATCCTACCAGAATTAAAAAGAATTGAAGGTGTGGGATTTGCTGACATCATGGGACAAAGAGAATACGCAATGCGTGTGTGGTTGAATCCCGTTAAAATGGCAGCCTACAAAATTTCTACTGAAGATATTGTACAAAGTTTAAAGCAGCAAAACATTGAAGCAGCACCCGGAAAGATCGGTGAAAGCTCAGGTAAGGTTGAACAGTCATTGCAGTATGTGGTAAAATATGCCGGAAAGTACAATACAAAAGAACAATATGAAAATGTTGTTATAAAACGTGATTTTCAAGGAGAATTACTCCGTTTGAAAGATGTAGCTGATATCGAATTTGGCTCACTTGATTATGATGTATTATCCAAAGAAAATGGAAAACCATCAGCTGCGATTGTTTTAAAACAAAGACCCGGAAGTAACGCAAGTGATGTAATTCAAAACATTAAAACAAAAATGGATGAGTTACAAAAATCATTTCCGGCAGGAATATCATATACCTATAGTTATGACGTATCTAATTTTCTTACTGCTTCAATTGAAGGGGTACTATTTACTCTCGTAGAAGCTTTCTTGCTTGTTGCCTTAGTAGTATTTATATTCTTGGGGGATTTTAGATCAACTGTTATCCCAGCTATAGCAGTACCTATTTCATTGATAGGAACTTTCTTTTTCATGCAATTGTTTGGCTTTTCGATAAATTTGATCACCTTGTTTGCCCTTGTATTAGCCATAGGTATTGTGGTGGATAATGCCATTGTTGTGGTGGAAGCAGTTCATGCTAAGATGGAGGAATTACATATTGATGCCAAAGCAGCAACAGAGCAGGCCATGAAAGAAATTGGCGGAGCCATTATAGCTATTACATTAGTGATGTCGGCAGTTTTTATTCCCGTAGCATTTTTACCTGGCCCAACTGGAGTATTTTACAAACAATTTTCGATAACAATGGCAATTGCAATTGTGCTATCAGGAATTAGTGCTCTTACATTAACACCAGCGCTCTGCGCCATGTTGTTAAAAAATACACATGGTACAGTTCGTAAAAAAACAATTATTGATCGCTTTATTGATAAATTCAACGAAAAATATAATTTATTAGCCGTACGATACCGAAAACTAATAGAACTTATTGTAAACCGCCGAGTTGTTACGGGACTAGTGCTTCTGTTTTTTTGTTTCGCAACCGTAGGATTAGGCAACGTAGTTCCGTCTGGGTTTATCCCAAATGAGGACCAAGGAACCATTTACGCTAGTATTACAACCCCATCAGGTGCTACACTAGAGCGATCAGAGGATGTGGTTGATGACATTCAAAAAATAGCTTTACAAGATAAAAATGTCTCTTCGGTTTCAACCTTAGCGGGATACAACTTCCTGACTGACGGTACTGGAGCTTCGTACGGAATGAACTTAATAAGTTTGAAAAGTTGGGAAGAACGCAACGGAAAAACTGATCAAGATGTCATCAATGAGCTGAAAGATAAAACAACTCACATTAAGGATGCTAAGATAGAGTTTTTCACTCCTCCACCAGTGCCAGGTTATGGAAACTCCAGCGGATTTGAATTGCGAATATTAGATAAAACTGGAAAAGGAGACTTAAAAAAATTGGAGGAAGTTGCTACCAATTTTGCCAATGAACTGAACAAAAACGAAGCTATACGAAATACGTTTTCATCTTTTGATGCCAGTTTCCCGCAGTTTATGGTAAATATTGACAATGCCAAAGCAGCTCAAAAAGGAGTAAATATAAAAGAAGTACTTGGAACTCTACAAACCTATTTGGGTAGTGATTACGCCACAAATTTCATTCGATTTAATCAAATGTATAAAGTAATGGTACAGTCCTCGCCTGAATTCAGAGCTAAACCAGAAGATATTTTAAAACTTTACACCAAAAATCTAGAGGGTGAAATGGTAGCTATGTCCTCTTTTCTTTCTATTGAAAAAGTGTATGGTCCTGAGCAAATTACCCGCTATAACATGTATCCTGCAGCAATGCTAAATGGAGAACCAATGAAAGGCTACAGTAGTGGTCAAGCCATTACAGCAATTAAAAAAATAGCCGAGGAAAAACTCCCAAAAGGATATGGCTATGACTGGGGCGGCTCATCAAGAGAACAAGCTAATGCAGGGAACGAGGCCATCTTTATTTTTCTTATTTGTTTGTTATTTATCTACTTGTTGCTGGCAGCGCAATATGAGAGTTTTTCACTTCCATTTGCTGTAATTCTCTCCTTGCCTACGGGAGTTTTTGGAGCCTTCTTTTTACTTGCTACTTTGGGGCTTGAAAATAACATTTATGCTCAAGTAGCAATGATTATGCTCATCGGACTGTTAGGCAAGAACGCCATATTAATCATAGAATTTGCCATCTTAAAAAACAAAGAGGGATTGCCGCCATTCGAGGCCGCCATTGAAGGAGCTGTTGCCAGATTAAGACCTATTTTAATGACCTCGTTTGCATTTATTGCAGGGCTTATTCCGCTAATGATTGCCACTGGAGCCGGCGCAATTGGAAACAAAACAATTGGTACCGCTGCAGCTGGCGGAATGCTCTTTGGGACTGTTTTTGGAATTATAATTATTCCTGGCTTGTACTTTATTTTTGCCAGTATTTCCGAAAAATTTTCAAAAAAAACTACTAATTAAGCCAATTGATCTTTTAAAATTATGAATCCAATAAAAAAAATAGTGTTATTCGCATTTTTACTCCTTATATTAATTAGTTGTAAAACTATTGCGATAACAAATGAAAAAGAGAAAATCAATTTACCTGAAAGTTACGCTGGTGGAAAAGACAGCATAACTTCGGGTAATTTAAAATGGCAGGTATTTTATAAAGATCCAAATTTGAAAAAACTAATTGATCTAGCGCTTGCCAACAATTATGATTTATTAACTGCTTTACAAAAAATTGAAATTGCCCAAAATCAGTTTAGATTGAAAAAAAGTCAATTGCTACCTAACGTAAATGCAGGTGCAGGTGTTGCGCAACGAAAATTTGGTCTTTTTACCATGGATGGAGCTGGAAATGCATCTACAAACATTAGGGGAAATCAAATTGTACCAGAGCATCTTCCAGATTATCAAATAGAGTTTAACACGAGTTGGGAAGCTGATGTATGGGGCAGAATCAAAAATCAAAAAAAAGCAGCTCTAGCACGTTACAGTAGTAGCATTGAGGCAAAACACGCCCTTCAATCTATTCTTGTTGCTGAAATAGCATCTACCTATTACGAGTTGCTAGCACTAGACAATGAACTTGATATCATTAAAGAAACCACTGCTTTACAGCAGGCAGCATTAGATATCATTAAAGTAAAAAAAGATGCCGGTTTATTTAATGAATTAGCAGTAAAACAGTTTGAAGGCCAAGTGCTAAACTCAAAATCATTTGAATTACAAATCGTACAAATCATTAAGCTTACAGAAAATCACTTGAATGCGTTATGTGGCAGATTCCCTCAAACCATAGAGAGAGACAAATTACAATTCAATACAATTCAAGATGATTTAACATTGGGAGTACCCTCTCAATTATTACGCTTAAGGCCCGATGTTCGTGAAGTAGAATTAGAACTGGTTGCAACAAAATTTGATTTACAAGCAGCTAAAGCAGCTTTTTACCCTTCGTTTACCATGACTGGTAACATTGGCTTTCAAGCTTTTCAATCTGCTTTATTATTTCAAACGCCAGAATCTTTTGCATATTCTATTTTGGGCGGACTGAGTGCTCCATTATTAAACAGAAGAGCTATAAAAGTGCAATTTCAAAATGCCAAAGCAAACCAAACAGAGCAGTTACTTAAATATCAAAAAACGATTTTAAACGGATATATTGAAGTTGCCAATGAATTATCCAACTTAGAAAATCTGAAAAATATTTACGATTTAAAAGTTAAAGAAGTTGATGCGTTAGAAAAATCAATTGAAACAGCAAACGATTTGTTTCGATCGGGGCGCGCAACCTATCTAGAGGTTTTAACGGTTCAAAAAACAGCTTTAGAATCTAAAATTGATTTACTGAACACCAATAAATCAAGGCATTTAGCTTCTATAAAACTATACAAATCATTAGGAGGTGGATGGCAATAGTTCTAAAAAAAGAAGGCAGCAAAAAATTTGCTACCTTCTTTTTATCTATCATTTAGAGACGTTTCGTTATTTTTATACCTTACATTCTGTCAGGAACATTGATTCCCAGTAACTTAAACGATGCGGCAACAACCTCGGCCACTTTTTTAGACAGCTGTACTCTGAATTTTTTCTTTTCTAAATCTTCTTCACCTAAAATAGGAACGGCTTGGTAGAAGGAATTGTACTCGCGAACTAAATCATAAGTATAATTGGCTAATAATGCTGGACTGTGATGCTGAGCTGCATTTTGTATTACTTCTGGAAATAACTCCAATTGTTTAACCAATTCTTTTTCTTTTTCGTGCATCTCGACTACGCTCGATGTCAAACTATAATCAAAAGTAGCTTTACGAATGATCGATTGAATACGAGCATAAGTGTATTGAATAAATGGCCCTGTGTTTCCAGCAAAGTCAACAGACTCCTCTGGATTAAAAAGAATTCGCTTTTTAGGGTCTACTTTTAAAATATAATATTTCAATGCTCCTAAACCAATGGTGCTATACAATTTCGCTTTTTCCTCATCAGAGTAAGCTTCTAATTTACCTAAATCTTCAGCAATTTTTTGAGCGGTATTTGTCATTTCTTGCATCAAATCATCTGCATCTACAACAGTTCCTTCACGAGATTTCATCTTTCCTGATGGTAAATCTACCATTCCGTATGACAAATGATATAAATTTTTAGCCCATTCGAAGCCTAATTTTTTCAAAATCAAGAATAGTACTTTAAAATGGTAATCTTGCTCATTTCCTACTGTGTAAACCATTCCGCCTACATCTTGCATGTCTTTCACACGTTGAATTGCCGTTCCAATATCTTGTGTCATGTACACTGCTGTACCGTCTGAACGCAATACAATTTTACGATCAAGACCTTCATCAGTTAAATCAATCCAAACAGAGCCGTCAGGATCTTTTTCGAAAATTCCTTTTTCAAGTCCAATTTGAACTACATCTTTCCCTAATAAATAGGTATCACTCTCATAGTAATAACGATCAAAATCAACACCAAGATTTTTGTAGGTAATGGCAAAACCATCATAAACCCATTGATTCATTTTAGCCCAAAGTGCTTTAACCTCAGCATCACCAGCTTCCCATTTTTGAAGCATTTCTTGAGCTTCGAGCATAATTGGCGCTTGCTTTTTGGCTTCTTCTTCGGTTTTACCCGCGTTCATTAGTTGCGTAATTTCTTCTTTATACGCTTTATCAAAGGCTACGTAATAGTTTCCAACCAATTTATCTCCCTTTAAACCAGTTGATTCAGGAGTTTGATCATTACCAAATTTTTGCCAAGCAATCATCGACTTACAGATATGAATTCCTCTGTCGTTAATGATTTGAGTTTTATAAACTTTTTTACCAGAAGCTTTGATGATTTCGGCTACGGAATATCCTAACAAATTGTTACGAACGTGCCCTAAATGCAAAGGCTTGTTAGTGTTTGGCGACGAATATTCAACCATTACTGCGGTAGCATCAGCGGCTGGAGAAACAAAACCATATGATGAATTATCTTTAATACTACTGAAAAAATCGAGGTAGTATTTATCCGAAATCACAATATTTAAGAAGCCCGACACTACATTAAAACGACTTACTTCTGGCAAATTTTCTACAAGATAATCACCTATTTTAGTTCCTAGTTCTACCGGATTAGAAACACCAGGAGCACCTTTTAAAACTTTTAACAACGGAAAAATCACCATGGTAATATCACCTTCAAATTCTTTCCGAGTACTTTGAAATTCAACTTTATCGATTGTAACTTCAAATAAAGCTTGGACAGCTTTTTGTATAGATGGCGTAAGAATTTGTTGTAATGACATTTTATGTATTTATTTAAGTGTGCAAAGATAGGCATTATGGCGCAAACTTGAAATTGCTTGCAGCTATTTTGAAATCAAAAAAAACAAGCCTCACTAACTGCAGCCGGGCGCTTGCAATTTTTTTTGATTTTTTATGTAACAATTTTATCAGGATGTAGTCTTATTTGATAACGATTCTTATCAACTCGTTTTTTTTAGAAAAGGGTATAAATTGTTTTTTATGTTGGAACCCTTTCCTCTTATTACCGTTTTAAATGTGCAACTCTATGGTTGCAAGGTAAGATTGTTAAAAACCTCCAATTTTAGTAGTTAATTATCAAAAAGAAAGCCCGGAGTTTGCCAACTTCGGGTTTTTGATTTTTGTAATATTATCATAAGAGTGAACCTATTTCTAGCTAACTCTCGTTATACCTTTTTTGATTACTTTAAAAAATGTGGCGGATCGATCAATCGGTTTCCAGTTGCGTCATGCACTGCGTAATTAAAACCGCCTTGCAAACAATAACTACCAAATTCTCCTTTTTTATTTAGGGCAATAAAACCTACTTGAATATCTTTTAAATCTTTGTTGCGCTTTTTACTCAAATTGACAATGCGAGCTACTGCCTCTTCGCAAGCTTTTTGCGGAGATTTTCCTTGACGCATCAATTCAACCACCAAGTGTGAGCCTGTTATACGAATTACCTCTTCTCCATGACCTGTTGCCGTTGCCGCACCAATTTCATTGTCAACATATAAACCAGCTCCAATAATTGGCGAATCTCCCAAGCGGCCGTGCATTTTAAAAGCCATTCCGCTTGTTGTGCAAGCACCAGACAAATCGCCATTCGCGTCAAGCGCTATCATCCCAATCGTATCGTGATTTTCAATATTGGCAATAGGTTTGTACTCGCTAGTTTTAAGCCATTCTTTCCATTCCCGCTCTGAATCGGCAACCAATAAATTTTCTTTTTCAAATCCTTGCGATAAAGCAAACTGAAGTGCGCCATCGCCTACAAGCATCACATGAGGGGATTTTTCCATTACAGCACGTGCTACAGAAATAGGATGCTTGATGTATTCGAGGCAACCAACCGCACCAATATTCGAATTCTCATCCATAATACAAGCATCAAGCGTCACACGCCCATCGCGATCGGGTCTTCCACCATAACCTACACTGCGTTCGGTTGGATCGCCTTCTGGGATTTTTACACCTGCTTCAACCGCATCAAGCGCTTTACCATTATTTTTTAACACTTCCCAAGCAGCAACATTGGCTTGCAAACCAAAATTCCAGGTAGAAAGTACAATAGGTTTTGTTCCTTTTATTGAAAACGAATCTTTTTGGGATACAATTTCATCTGCCAAAGAAGGTAATGCAGCCGCTGCGGTAGCCATTGCAGCCGTTTTCAAAAAGTCTCGACGATTAGCCATAAAATGCTTTTTTTGGTGTTAGATCTAAAAGTAAAGATATAGTTTCAGATGGATATAAAAAAACCTACACTGTAAAAGTGTAGGTTACTTATTATTTTACTTTTATCGGTCAAACCAAAAGCAGTCGAAAATCAAAATGCTACCATTTTATAATAGCACTAGCCCAAGTAAAACCACTACCAAATGCTGCTAAAACTACCGTATCACCTGATTTGATTTTTCCTTTTTCCCATGCTTCGGTTAAAGCAATCGGAATAGAAGCTGCAGTAGTATTTCCGTATTTTTGAATATTGTTATACACTTGATCATCAGTTAAGTCAAATTTCTTTTGGATGAATTGACTAATTCTCAAGTTAGCTTGGTGCGGAATCAACATATCAATATCAGAAACTTGCAAATTATTCGCCTGCAAACCTTCGTTGATTACTTCGCTAAAACGAACTACAGCATTTTTAAATACAAATTGTCCGTTCATGTACGGGAAATAACTTTCGTCATCTGGATCGTTAGCTTCTAAAATATCCGTTACCCAACGGCCACCCATTCCTGGCGCTTTTACAATTAATTCTTCGGCATGTTGCCCTTCTGAATGCAAGTGCGTTGATAAAATTCCTTTGGTAACATCTTCTTCTCTGCTCAAAACAGCAGCTCCTGCTCCATCACCAAAAATTACCGAAACGCCACGTCCACGAGTCGTCATGTCTAAACCAGTTGAATGTACCTCTGAACCAATAACCAGAATGTTTTTGTACATACCCGTTTTGATATACTGATCAGCTACTGACAAAGCGTAAACAAAACCAGAACATTGGTTGCGCACATCTAATGCACCTACCGTTCTTAATCCTAAATCTCTTTGCACCAAAACTCCAGGTCCTGGAAAATAGTAATCAGGGCTTAGCGTAGCAAATACTACAAAGTCAATATCTTCTTTGGCAACACCCGCGCGTTCAATTGCAATTTCGGCTGCTTTTACACCCATTGAGGTTGTTGTATCTTCTCCCCTGATGATGTGGCGGCGTTCTTGAATTCCAGTTCGCTCCTGAATCCACTCATCATTGGTATCCATGATTTTGGATAAATCGTCATTTGTTACTACATTTTCAGGAACGTAATAACCCAATCCTGCTATTTTTGAATGATACATATAATTGTTATTTTATTAAAATCAGTTTGCAAATTTAAAACATACCTTAAAACTAGGGCTACTAAATTACTACTTTTTTACCAAATAACCAGTTTCTAGCTATTTACGGGGCTTTACAAGTCCAAATTAAATAAAAAAAAGGGTACTGTAATCCAATTTGGAGCTAAAATGGGTATCCTGAGTAGGTTGGCAAAAGTTAAAAGTATTTTAATTTTTTCAAATGTAACAAGTTTGCGGTATTTTAGACTTGTATTACAACAAGACTAACTCTAATTTAAAATGATTATCAAGTATGAAATTTAAAATTTCGCTATTTATTGCGCTTGGACTGAGCATTTCGGCTTTTGCGCAAGAAAATCTTAGCTATCAAAAACCATCGGCATCGATACTCGAATTGGCTGATTATGAACGCGCTCCATCCGTATCGATGGATACCAAAAAAGAATACCTACTCCTTTCGTACCGCAGCACCTACAAAACGCTAGACGATTTGAATCAAGATGAACTGCGTTTGGGCGGTTTGCGTATCAATCCGGTGACGAATATTTCGAGCTCGGTAACTTACGTGAACAACTTAAAACTACGAAAAGTAAAAGACAGCAACGAAATGCAAGTAGCAGGTTTACCCGCAAATGCTAAAATAAGTAACATTGCTTGGTCGCCAAACGACAGTAAAATTTCGTTTTCAAATACCACCGCAACGGGTGTTGAACTTTGGGTTATTGATGTTGCTACGGCAAAAGCGACTCGACTTACTGAAGCTCGTGTTAATGCCAATTTAGGCAATCCGTTTAGCTGGTTGAAGGACAACGCTACTATTTTGGTTAAAATGTTACCTCAAAACAGACCGGCACTTTTGGATGCAAAGAAGGACTTGCCTGCTGGACCAATTATTTCGAATGCCGATGGATCGAAATCGCAAAACAGAACGTATCCTGACATGTTGAAAAATGCCAATGATGAGATCAATTTTGAGAACATCATGACCTCTGAGTTGTACAAAGTTAGTTTAGATGGAACAGCAACTTTGTTCAAAAAAGCAGCCATGTACGCCGGAGAAAGCTTTTCGCCTGATGGCAATTACTTGATGCTTACCACCATTCAAAAACCGTTTTCTTACATTGTTCCTTTAAGTCGTTTCCCATCCAAATCAGTGGTGTATGATAAAGACGGTAACGAGGTAAAAACAGTAAACGAAGTTCCGTTGACTGAAATTATTCCGAAAGGTTTTATGGCCGTGCGCAAAGGCAAACGCAACATGACATGGAGAGCCGATCAAGCTGCTACGCTGATGTATGTTGAAGCACTTGACGCTGGTGATCCTGCCAACAAAGTGGAATTTAGAGATGAGGTATTTACTTGGAGCGCTCCTTTTACAACTCCAGCAAAATCACTTGTAAAAACACCGCAACGTTTTAGCGGCATCATGTGGGGTAATGAAAACGTTGCTGTTTTGATGGATGAATGGTACGATACGCGTAATACTAAAACTTATCTTTTTAACCCATCGCAACCAGAGCAAGCACCAAAAGTAATTTTCGACCGTAATTCGCAAGACGTTTATGCTGATCCAGGAAATTTTGAAACTCGCAAAAACGAATTCAACAGATATGTACTTGCTTTAGAAAACAACAAAGCGTTCTTAGTTGGTGCCGGTTTTACGAAGAACGGACAATTTCCTTTTATTAGTGAGTTCGATTTAAAAACATTGCAAAGCAAGCGCTTGTACACATCGACATACACAGATAAAAAAGAAGATGTTATCGAAATTGAAGATTTCAAGAAAGGAACCGTTTTGGTACAAATTCAGTCTAAAAACGAGTATCCGAACTATTACTTGCGCAACATTTACCAAAAAAACAAACTGACACCAATTACATCATTCAAAAATCCGTTTGAAAGTATTAAAAACGTGAGTAAAGAAGTAATTAAATACAAACGTAAAGATGGCGTGGAACTATCAGGAACTTTGTACTTGCCAGTAGGTTATGACAAGGCTAAAAAAGAAAAAATGCCATTGTTGATTTGGGCGTATCCAGCAGAATACAAAGACAAAAACTCAGCAGGACAAAGCACGCAAAACCCAAATGAATTCACTTTTCCAAGTTACGGTTCGTTTGTGTACTGGGTAACCAAAGGTTATGTGGTACTTGATGATGCGGCTTTCCCAATCATTGGTGAAGGAACTACAGAACCAAACGATAATTTTATCACCCAATTGGTTGACAATGCTGAGGCAGCTATCAATGCTGTTGATGCTTTAGGATATATTGACCGTAAAAAAGTAGGCGTTGGCGGACACTCGTACGGAGCGTTTATGACAGCTAATTTACTTACACATTCTAATTTATTTGCGTGTGGCATTGCCCGCAGTGGTGCTTACAACAGAACTTTAACTCCGTTTGGTTTTCAGAGTGAGCAACGCAATTACTGGGAAAGTCCAGAAGTGTACACAGCGATGTCTCCGTTTATGAATGCAGGAAAAATGAAAACACCTATGTTATTGGTACACGGTGAAGCGGATAACAATCCGGGAACGTTTACCTTGCAAACAGAGCGCTACTTTCAAGCCTTAAAAGGATTGGGTGGCCCAGCACGTATGGTGATTTTACCAAAAGAAAGTCATGGTTATGCAGCCAAAGAGAATATTTTGCACTTGCTTTGGGAACAAGATCAGTTTTTAGAGAAACATTTGAAAAACTAAAAGCTTTTCTTTTGTAAAGCTAGCAACAATAAACCAGCCCGGAATTACTCTAATTTCGGGCTGGTTTTTTTTTGTGAAATAAGTTATCTATTCATCACTTCAATTTCTCTTTATGCTTTGGTTTTATCTTGCTGAGGAACGAAGCATCTCTGTGCGGTGAGCAAATTGTTGGGATTCCTCCGTTGTCGGAATGACAAAGTTGTGTGTTTTGTGCTCGTCAATTCGGTTACGATGTGCGTGTTTATTTTGTCTTGCTGAGGAACAAAGCATCTTTATGCAGTGAGCAAATTGTTGGGATTCCTCCGTTGTCGGAATGACAAATTTGTGTGCATTGTGCTCGTCAATTCCCTTTCGCTGTAAGAGTTTCTTTTGTCTTGCTGAAAAACGAAGCATCTTTGTGCGGTGAGCAAATTGTTGGGATTCCTCCGTTGTCGGTATGACAAATTTGTGTGTATTGTGCTCGTCAATTCGTTTACGCTGTTAGTGTTTCTTTTGTCTTGCTGAGTAACGAAGCATTTCTTTGCAGTGAGCAAATTGTTAGGATTCCTCCTTTGTCGGAATGACAAATTTGTAAGTATTGTGCTCGTCAATTCCCTTACGCTGTAAGAGTTTCTTTTGTCTTACTGAGAACGAAGCATCTCTGTGCGGTGAGCAAATTGTTGGGATTCCTCCTTTGTCGGAATGACAAATTTGTGCGTTTTGTGCTCGTTAATTCGTTTACGCTATACGTGTTTCTTTTGTCTTACTGAAGAACAAAGCATCTCTAAGCGGTGAGCAAATGTTGGGATTCCTCCTTTGTCGGAATGACAAATTTGTGTGTATTGTGCTCGTCACTTCGAGTGATTTTGAAACGTAATGCGATAGCTTTACGTTTCAAAATTGTATCGAGAAGTTTTTGGTTGTCAAGTTCTGAAAACAAAACGTTATCTCGAGCCCCGATGGAAGTGGCATCTCCCGATTTAGAAAAACAAGGCTTTTTGCCGTAGTTTTTATTTAGCGGGAATATAACGGACAGCGGGACCAGTCGTGTGCGAGGCAATAAACTACTGCTCTCTAAAAAAAGCAACAACGAACATATTTCTTTCTTTCAAAAAATCCGTCTGGCTTTTCTACATAAAAAATGCCCCAACTAGCGCTTGACTTTTTGAGGCATTTTTTACATTTTCGATCATGATTTTTTAGGCTAACATCAAGCGTACTTCTTGATTAAAGTCTAGCTCGGTGTCGTGCTCAAAGAAAATAGCTCTGCGATCAAAGGCTGCTTTTACTAAAAAATGGCCGCCGCGGTAATAACATTGCTTGACGATGGCTGTCATTTTTGAATTATCAACCACCTTTAATTGGTGCGGATAAAGCAGCAAATATTCATCGTCAGCGGGGTCAATATCGATAATTTGCGAGAGCATGAACTCATTGACTTCACCAAAAAGCGAAGCTACATATTTGGTTGGCGGCACTTCATAAACTGCGCGTGATGGTCCTTTTACCACTACTTCGCCTTTTTGCAACACGATGGTTTCATCAGCAAATGATAAGGCATCTACGCTATCGTGCGTAGCAATGATGCAGGTAATTCCTTTTTTCTTTAAGTAGGCAAACAAGTTACGACGCAAGGCATTTTTCCTAAAATTATCAATGTGACTAAACGGTTCGTCAAGCAATAAAATTTCAGGCTCGAGGGCCAACGCTTTGGCTAAGGCCACTCGTTGTTGCTGACCACCACTCAGGTCTTTCGCTTTTACTTTGGCAAATTCGGTCATTTCGACCATTTCGAGTAGTTCTTGAATACGAAGTCTTTTTAGGGGCAAAAAAGCGCTCGACAAAAACTTACCTACATTTTCCTCAACGGTAGTGTACGGCATTAAATCGAAATCTTGCGCCAAGTATTTAATGTAATCTACTCCCGGAATGAGGTTGTATTTGGGGCCAAGAATAGGTTTTTCATCATTGCTAATACTGCCCTCGTTGAGGTCAAGTAAGCCATAGATGAGTTTAAGCAACGTACTTTTTCCGCAACCGCTTTCGCCAATAATGGCTATATTTTGTCCTTTCTCTACCGTGAAACTGATGTCTTTGATCACCGGAGTGTCACTATAGGAAAAGTGTATGTTTTTTATTTCTAGCATCATCAAAAATTAAAGCGCAAATTTACAATCTTTAAAACAATTTTAAACACAAAAAAAGCTGCTTCTAGAAAGAAACAGCTCTTGTTATTAATGTAGTTTTAGCTTATTTTTTAACTTCAGCTTCAGCGTCTTTAATCATTTTTTCGTTGGCTGTGATTGCAAACTCTACACGACGGTTTTGGCTTCTGCCTTCCACCGTTTCGTTAGATGCAATTGGATCAGCAATACCCAAACCAGTTACTTGGAAACGAGAAGAAGATACTCCTTTGCTAGCCAGATAATTACGTACTGCCGCTGCTCTATCTCCTGAAAGTTTCAAGTTATAATCAGCTGGACCTGTACTGTCTGTGTAACCATAAATTGTGATGTTGGTATCTGGATATTCTCCAAAAACAGGAACTAATTTATCAAGGTTTGCTTTTGCAGCAGCAGTTAAAGTAGATTTGTTCGTATCAAAACGCACTGCATTTTCATTCAATACTAATTTGATTCCTTCTCCTACACGCACTACTTCAGCACCCGGAAGCACAGCATCAATTTCTCGTGCTTGCTTGTCCATTTTGTTACCAATAGCACCACCGGCAACTCCACCAATAACACCACCTAAAACAGCACCCATTGCGCCTTTGCCACCTTTACCTAGATTGTTACCCAAAACACCACCAATTACGGCTCCTGCTACGGCACCAATACCAGCACCACGTTGTTTTTGATTGGTATTTTTTACTGCTTCACAGCTTGTAAATATTGAACCTATAACCATTATTGTTGCCATTGCAACTACTGAAATCTTTTTCATATTTTTATTTTTTTAGTTAGCTTTTTGAAATTGGTACACTACATCAGTCATTTTTCCGGCTACATCAACTCGATCTACCAATTGAAATGAAGTTTCCGTCTGATTAGCAAGTCCTAAAATATAACCGTCTCTTACACGTTTTGCTTTTTCGCCGGCATCTAAAACTTTTAAAACAAACTGACCTTGATCGTTTACAAACCAAGTAATTGGTGAACTAAAGGCAACACAATTTGCTTTTGTTAAAGCCATAGTTCCTTTGTTATTATTCGAAACAAATTTCCAAGTACTACCTACAAAACACTCTGAGTCTGCTAATTGAAATGAATTTACTTTAATTACCTGAGATCCCGGATACGTTACTGCACTAATAACCCAGTCACCCTTGATGGCTACTTGTGATTTTCTATCGGTTTTTGTACTTGTGGCTGAAGTTGATTTACATGCAAACATCAAAACAGACAGTAAGCATATCGAAATAATTTTTTTCATTTTAAATATTTTGATGGATTAATACTCGTACAAAGATAGTAAGCAATGCCCGTAATATGTTTCAGAATTTTTAAATTTTGTATCATAATTCCCAAGTCCGACATTTTGTCACTCTCTTTACAATTGGTATTCTATTTGAAAGCTACTTGGTACAAAATTTAATTTTAAAATTTAAAAAATATGACAACAGGTAAAATTAATGTTTCAGTAGAAAACATCTTTCCCTTAATCAAGAAATTTTTATACAGCGACCACGAAA
>CAZMHK010000031.1:0-25458 GCA_964566045.1 uncultured Flavobacterium sp. | reverse complement strand
AAAACTTATTTAGATTAAATATGAATAATAATATTAAAGGGAAGTTAAGGCCTTGTTTTAATGATGTTTATATCCTTTATAATATTTTAAACTCTTCATAAAGTCTCTTTTTTTTACAGTAAAATAGGGTTAAAAAATGAACGAGAACCCAATTTTGAAAAACGTCATCTAAGCAATCGACTCGACGAAGTCGACAAAATAACTGTTTTCCAAATAGTATATACAATGCTTACCAAAAAGAAGTTTAAAGATTTCTTAGCTAAAAATGTAGCAATGTCATGACAATAAAAAAAACCGAGCAATTGCTCGGTTTTTCTATTGTATTTCTTTGTCTGCTCAACTTTGCGGGTACGAGCAAGATTCTCGCACTAGCCTTTGAGCTTATTTCTGCTCGCTTAGTAGGCACTCGTTACAAACGAGCGCCAGTTGGGGTTACAAACGCTCTATTTTATCTTTCAATGTAAGAATGTACTCGATGCAATCGAGCACCAGCATTAAGGATAAACGAGCGCCAGTTGGGTTAAGTTTTACTTTACAAACAACAAAAGCAACAATTTTATTTGTTGCTTTTGTTGTTATTCACAGTACTTGACTTTGTTTGTGGGCACGGTTTGCAAAACCGCGCTATCGAACCGCAGACATATCCGAGCTATCGGGTTTATTCAATAATAACATCTAAACAATCATAAGTAATAATGGAGTATACGTTAAATAATAAAAATATTAAAAGGATAAAGAAAGATATTTTCAATACATATGTAAGACCTTCAATTCTAAAACCTAATTTTTTTAATATCCATTTTAAAATGACATTTTCGATAACTAATACCAAAAATAAAGTAATAAATAAAAGAACTCTCTTCGACAAAAATGCATAATACTCATGTTGAAAATAATAACACAATCTACTTGGACTAATTATACTAAAATTCAATATTAGCCCAAAAAATAGAACTATAAAAAAATTGTTTAATATTAAGCTAAATGAGATGTCTTTAAATTTAATTTGCTTTTGCATCTTTATATATTTTCCCTTTTGAACTTGATAATTTAAATGATTTTTCCTTAACCCCTCTGGTGCTCGTTTGCAACGAGTGCCTACTTAATCAAATACCGAAAACAAAGCGTTTGCAACGCGGCTCTATTAAGTGAATAATCATAAAAATTCAACAAAGACGGCACAAAAATCTTCTTATTTTTCAAATATAATTATTTACTTACTAAATAAAAAATTATGTTTATTTCGTAATTAGGTTCGAAATTAAAGATATTCAAACAACAGATTAGATTTTCTTAGAACGCTTTGTTAAATTAATTTAAGTAGCTGGGCAATAAAAATAGAACCGCATATTAGAATTTAATCATGCCATAATTTGCGAGTCTGCGGTGCAATACGATTTAAAATGGTGCGAAGTCAGAGAGATTCGAGTAGTAGCGTTTTTAAGACTTTTTTTAGAATACTTAGTGCAGCTAGTTTTTAAGTCTTGTTATAGTAATTGTTGTTATTTCGATTTTCTACTTGACTTTGTTTTTGAATTTTTTGAGTTGGAAGTTTTTTGATCGAATGACCTTACCCGTATCGGTAATCATGATACAGCTGTAATCTGGGAATTGCTGCAGTAATTGCAGTCCTGAATCCGGGCCTAAAACCATCAGCGAGGTGCTCAAACCATTCGCTGTTTCGGCATCAGGGCCAAAAACAGTAACGCTGCATAAGCCTGTTGCGGGGTAACCTGTTGCGGGATTGATAATGTGCGAATAGCGCTTGCCATCCAAAACCACAAATTTTTCATAACTGCCCGATGTGGTTACTGCCTCTTGTGTTAAAGGCACTACAGCCAATAATTTTTCAGGACGAAAAGGATTCGTAATACCTATATTCCAAGCTTTGCCATTGGGCTGTTTGCCCCAAGTACTCATGTCGCCAGAGCCGTTTATAATTCCGGCTTTAATGCCTTTATCGATCATCATTTGGCGACATTTATCTGTTGCGTAGCCTTCGCCGAGAGCCCCAAAACCAATTTTCATGCCTTTCAGTTTCAAAAAAATGGTAGTATTAACGCTATCCAAAACAATGTTTTTATAGCCTACTTTTTCAACTGATTTTTTAATAGCTTCTTCAGAAGGCATTTCAGTCATTGAACCATCAAATTTCCAAATTCTGTCCATTGCGGCAAAGCTAATATCAAAACCGCCGTTTGTAACTTCCGAAAACCGCAGCGCACGTTGCGTTAATTCAAAAACTTCTCGATCTACTTTTACAGGTTGAACGCCCGCATTCCTATTCACTTCTGATATTTGGGAGTCTGACTTCCAGTCTGAAATCAAATTTTCAATTCGGCTAATTTCTCCAATAACAACATCAATATTTTTTTCTGCGGTAAGCGAATCTTTTGCTACAATTGTAATATCAAATCGACTGCCCATCAATAAAGTGGTTCGTTTGCGCAACACTTGAGCGCCAGCAGTACAATGCACAACAAGCGCTATCAAAAGGAAAAAAGTACTAATCGATTTTGTTTTCATAATTTATTCGTTACCAAGAATTATTAAGCGAGACATGCTGTTCAAATTTTTTTGCTAGACTAAGCTAAGTAAATATCCCAAAAGTGAACTTCCTACTACCACTAAGGCGCTGTTTAATTTCTTGTATACTAACAGAATGAGTATACTCAGCAATGCAATCAATAGTGTTTTCCAATCTAGGATGCTTTCTGCACCCATTGAAAAGCAAACCGACACAATAATAGCAACCGAAGCGACATTTACAGCATCCAGAAAAGCACCAAAAAGTACCGAGTTTCGCATTTTGTTGACTAACGGATTGAGCAATGCTACAAATACAAACGAAGGCAAAAAAATACCGACAGTAGCAACAATCGCACCTGTCCAATCGTTAATTTGATAGCCAATAAACGTTACCGATGAGAAAACGGGTCCAGGCGTAAATTGCCCAATAGCAATAGCATCAATTAATTGCTGGCGTGTTAAAAGTCCTGTGGGAACTAACTCCGTATCCAAAAAAGCAAATAAAACATAGCCGCTACCGTAAAGTATAGCGCCAATTTTTAAAAAAATCCAAAACAACTTTGCATTACTGCTAGCCAAAAGTGTTACCGTGGTTGTGGGTAACGCAACTAAAGGTAGCATACCATTACTTTTGATGGCACGATTGGAGTTCCAATACTTCAAAAAAAGACCCACAAAACCAGCACCAAATAACAAGTAAATTTCATAATAATGCAGCAATGAACCCAGTAAAACCAGCAATCCAATAAGGGCTAAGGTCACCGTTTTCAATGATTTTTTGGCCAACGGAAAAACCGCTGCAATAATTATAGCAATAATCGCGGGTTTAATTCCGTACAAAAAAGGTTGCACAGCCGGAGTTTGCCCGTATTCTTTGTAACTCCAAGCCAAAAAAGCAGTAATCAAAACGGCTGGCGAAATAAAGCAAAGTCCGGCGACCAATAATCCTTTCCAGCCGCCTTTTTCATACCCAATATGTATGGCCATTTCGGTGCTATTTGGTCCGGGAATCAAGTTGGTAGCGCCAATTAAATCTAAAAAATGTTGCTCGCTGAACCATTTTCGTTTGGCAACCACCTCGTCCTGCATCATTGCAATATGTGCTGCGGGACCGCCAAAACCAATGATGCCCAATTTCAAAAATAGGCCTGCAATTTCTTTTAAGGGAACACCACTTTTTTCAGTCATACGGTTCAGTTTCAATTGTAAAAGGTAAAGGTACTATTTGAAGTCCGTTTTCAAAAAAGGAATTTTTCGTTAATAGAATTATTTGGGCGTGCCCCTCCGTAAAAACTTCGGGTCGTGCTGTACGCTCCCGCTTTTTTTAGCCTGCCCGAAAAAAGGGCAGGCTAAAAAAGAGCTCCGCTGCCATCACTCACGCGGATATATTGCTACAAATGACACGAGTTGCAAAAATGTAGCTAAATGATTTAGTAACAATCTGTGAGTACTTGTCCGTTTTCTTTATAAAAAGCAATACTGTTGCTTGATTGCTGTAAACAAATAGTATCGAGTACTTTTTCAACGTCTTTTTGCATCGCGAGCGACCCACAAATCAAAACAGTACCGCCATCGTACAATAGTTTTCCAAAAAACAAGGCGTCGCGCTGAATCAAATCCATCACATATTCTTGCTTACCTTCACGAGATAATGCCAGATGAAAACTGTTTAACTGTTGTTTGGCTAGCATGTCGTTGGCAAATTGTTGGTAACCGATCACCGTTGCGGTTTGTTGACGAAAACCACAATACAAATGGGTTGCTATTTTTTTCTGATTTTGTGAAATCATACCCAGAAATGGTGCAATACCCGTTCCGTTAGATATCATCGCTACTTGAGTTGCTTTTGCAGGTAAATGAAACGATTTGTTTGAAATTATCCTTCCTTTAAAAACACTTCCTTTCTCTAAATCATATAAGTAGTTCGACCCCAAACCTGAGGGATGTAGTTTGACAACCAATTGCATTTTTCCGTTCACTTTCCCGATAGAGTAGAGGCGCTCTTGATTATCATTGGCCGGATACACAGCAAGTAAATCGCCCGAGGTAAATTTAGAAAAAGTACCGGTTTGTAATGTCAACAGAAAAGTATGTTCGGTTTCTGAAATTAACGTTTTGTCGAGTACCTTTATTTTTTCAAGGCCTTTTGGTACTTCATTGTAAAGCGATGGAGTAGTAGCGAGGTTTACGCCAGTTTGGGCGTTCCATAAATTAATCCATGTAACAAATTCGGTAGCCGATTTGTCGTTTACAGTTTGCATTTCCAATACACGATTCGCCCATTTTTGTCTCGCCAAAGCTTGATCAACATCATTGGCAAAGGCGCAAAAATCAGGATACGCTAGCGATCCAAATCCTACTACCGAAAACTGAATGGATTGTTGTTGGGCTGTTTTTTCTAAGCGGCTTAAAAAGCTAGTAGCATTGGCTGGTGCATCGCCCAAACCATGGGTTGAGGTAAAAATAATTAAGTGTTGCGCTTTTGGGTAGTTTGTGTACGAATTCAATTCGCCCAAAAATACTTTTTTGCCTTGCGCTATTAATTGTTTCTGAATAGCATTTGCAAATGCAAGTGTACTTCCGTTTTCGGATCCTACTAGTAAAATAAATTCACTTTCGGAGGCTTTGAAGGTGTTTTTGATTCGGCTCGCTCTGCGTTTGAATGTCATGGCAAAACCAGAGTAAATGAAAAATAAAATATTGATGCTAGCTAGTGCCAAAACTATTGCCCATAAAATGTTCGTTCGGCCCGTATGCAAATCTAAATTCCATTCGGTTGCAATGGTTTGCAACGGAAAAAGAGTTTCGCTCATGATGGCACCCGTTTGTTGGTTTACTTCAATTTCGCGGTCGTGTAGCGTGATGATGTAAAAATCCTCGGGATCGTCAGAGAATGGGAATTCAATTTTTTTGACCTCGCTTAAAAGAGTTGTCGAAAAGAAATTGGTATTCGCTTTTGCAGGAGAAACGATTTGATTAGTGGGTTCACTAGCCTTTTTTTCTAGAAAAAAATTAAATTTTTCTAGTGTCAAATACGTTCCAGAAACGGATAGTAAAATTATCGGAAGCAATGACAAGCGACCCAAATACACATGATAATATTGTGCAAAATTCTCCTTGATAATTTTGAAGTACAACGCTTTGATTCCTTTTTGGCGTTTGAGTAATAAAGCAAAACCTGAAATAGCAATCAATAACAATAAAAAAGAAACAAAACCTACAATAAATCGTCCCGTTTCTTTTAGAAAAAGCGAGCGATGTAAGGCGGTTGTCCATTGTATGAATTCACTTTTTTGCTCAGGTGTTCCTAAATTTTTGGCTGTTTTTGCATCAACATACGCATTGACATCATTGCCTTTTTGATCGATACCTTGGAGGGTTACAAATTGATTGTGATCTACTGTTAGTTCAGTGATTTCAGGATATGTTTTTCGTAAAACAGGCAAGGTTTGGTCAAGGCTGATAGTATCGAAATTAGCAATCTTGTAAGGCGGCGTTTTTTCTTGAATGGCATCAACGGCAAGGATTACTCCCGTAACCGATGCCAATACTAAGAATGCAGCAGAAAAAATGGCCAAAGTCAAGTGTGCGTAACGCCAAAAAGAAAGTGTCATGTTGAAAAGGTATTTTCAGGACTCCAAAATTCGGTTCTAGAAAAGGAGCAGGATATTAAAAATTTACTGCTTGACCAACGCAGATTTGTGTTACAGGTGGTTTTGCGTGAGGGGTTGCAGTGGAGCTCTTTTTTATAAAGGCTTTTTTGCCTTTATAAAAAAAGCGGGAACGGAAGACCCGACCCGACTTTTTTAAGAGAGGGTCACGCCCCAAAAAAAACGTTATTTTGTTTTTTAAATTTTGTTCAAACGCACGTAGCGAATGTAGTTTTTGCCTTCGGTTTTTGCAGCAATTCCCTCCGTTGTTAAAGGAATTTCAAGATCGGCAGTGTGGTATTTTTGATCTTCTACCGATGTTTCAAAGCGCAGTTTAAAACCTTTGTTGATTTTGGCATCTTCGATTTCGATGGTGGTAATGCTACGATCGCCGCCCGTTACCGATGCGCCCGTTTTAGCACTGATGTTTTCCGGTTTTTTCGAATAAAATTTATGCCATTCTTTGATGGTTTTGTACCATTTTTTATCGTCGCCCATTACGTATAAAGTTTTTACGTATTCGCCTTTGGCATTGACCAACGACACTACGATATACGCGCCCTCGCCCATGTAGTTAGACATTTGCAACATGCATTTGTATTTGCTTGTTTGGGCTCTAGCCGAGGCAGATACTAGGAATAAAAAGGCTATGGAAAGGCTGATTTTTAAGATTGATTTCATGTGTTGATGCTATTTTTATTTTAAAAAGTCTAAAGAAATTTTGTTTTGAATTAACGACTCGTTTTCTTGTGCTAAGGCATACGGACTTTCGTCAAAGTCAGTTAAAATGTCTTTTTTTGCACCGATAGAAATGAGGTATTTTAAGATCGTATCGTCTTTTGCAATTAAGGCTGCTTTGTGTAATGCAGTTAAGCCGTCTTTGTTTTTAGCGTTAGGATCGATGTTTAAAGCTACTAATTTTTGCAACAAAGAAAGGTCGTTTTTGACTACGGCAAAATGCAATAAAGTGTTGCCATCTTTTTGAGGAGTAGTTAAATTCAAGCCTTTGTCTTGTAAAAGTTTAATTTTTACTTCAAACGGATCAGCAGTAGTGGCGCCTCGAGGGGCAGGTCGGTAGGATTGTACGAGATAGAATCCCAAATTGTTATTGTCCTTATCAAGTACATTTACGTCAGCACCTTTGTTTAAAAGTGTGGTGATTGCCTCGGGAGTTCCTGATTTTACTGCCATGGTTAGCGCCGACTCGCCTTTGTTGTTTTTAGCATTGCTATTTTTTACCACTCCTAAAAATATGTCTAAAGCAGCATTGTCACGAGCAGTTGCGGCAATCATTAAAGGTGTGGTGCCGTCAATAGTTGCTGCATTAGCATCAACTCCTTGCGAAAGAAAGTAGTTGATGATAGCTGTTTGATTGGGTTTATTGGCCAAATAATGCAACACATTTTCGCCTGATTTATTGGTAGCTGTGGCTTTTATTTTTAAAGTTTCGACTAAATATTTGAAAGTTTCCAATGAAGTAGTTTCGCGACGTGTACCTTGTGCGGCAAACAATAAAGCATTGTTGCTGTATTTTACGCCTTTGTCTAAAAGAGATTGTAAAAGAGCGGTATTGCCTGATTTGGCAGCATAGTCAAATGCGGTGTTTCCTGCGGTATCAGTGTCTTTTACCGACAATCCTTTTGAGGTTAAATAAGTGGCAAGACTTAAGTTTTTATCTGCAGCAATCGACATGAGTAACAGTGTCACTCCGTCTTTGTATTTTTTCTTTGGGTCGGCACCGGCTTTAAAAAAAGCTTCATAAAGTGCTGGATTATTTTGTCCACCGATGGCTGCGAAAGTTAAAGGCGTTTCTCCTTTGCTGTCTTCGAGATTGATGTCTGATCCTTTTTTGATGAGGTATTCAACTAATGGTACATTTCCTTTGTTGGCGGCCCAATGCAGGTAAATACGGCTGTCATGCGTAATTTTAGTCACTTCATTTCCGGGTTGGTCTATCAAGAATTGAATAGTAGCTAAAGGCGCATCATTGTTGATGGCCATTACGGTTGCATCAAATGCGTTAGAAGTAGATGCTGCTGGATTATTTCCTTTTGCAATTTCAGCTTGTACAGTGGCTACATCTGGAGCGGTTTTCCAGAAAGCTTGCTCCAAAAGACTGTTTTTTTGTTGTGCGGTCATCCATGCGGTGGCACAAAGGGTAAGTGCTAATATTAGATTTTTTTTCATAAGGCTAAGATGCTTGAGTATGTTCTGTTGTATTGATTATTTAGATTAAATAAAAATAATGCAAATGTAAAAATTAAAATAATATCTTCGGCAATAATTGTAGCAATTATCACAAAAAATTAAGACTTGTTAGTTAATGTTACTAACACCTTCGTGTATCTCATTTTTTTTGCCTATTTGGATGTTAAAAACCAGAAAAGGTTTAATACTGTTGTACTAAACCTTTTGTATTTCTTGTTTAATTTTTTGGATTAAATCGCTGTTTGAGTTTTGTCCTTTTTTCGGCGTCCCCACCAAATGTAGCAACCGGTAACGGGTAAACTTGCAATCAATAAACTGCAAACAAAAGCGAATATTTTTCCTCCCAAGCCCAGTATGGCGCCCGTATGAATATCGTAATTCATTTTCATCAGGTTATCTGCTACTTTATCGGTTGATTTTCTACCAAAAATGTGTGTTACAGCAAGTTCTTTTAAGCTGTATTGATCAAAATAGCGGTAATCAATTTGCCAATAGGTTCCTTTGTCATTGTTGGCATTGGCAGCAATTGGTGATGATTTACTTTCTGGCGGATGAATTTCGATTGCTACTGCATTGGGATATTCCTTTTGCATTTGCATCCAAACGGCATCGATAGCGGGAATTTTAGAATCAACTAATGTTTTTAGATTAATTTCAGATTTTGGGTCTTCATAAATCAATGATTTTTCGCCACCAGCGATTGTATAGTAGGAGTAAGCAAACCATTGAAAACCCCAAACCAAGCCAGTTACCGCAAAAATAATTCCGATTATAAAAACGTAAAAACCAGTAATATTGTGCAAATCGTAATTTTTACGTTTCCATTGTGTTGTTTTTTTCCATCGAAACCAAAAACGTTGTTTAGCTGCACTTTTGTTTTTAGGGTACCAAAGTAAAAAACCTGAAATCAACATGATAATAAACACAATTGTGGCCGATGCAACTACTGTTTGACCAATTTCATGTGGTAACCATAAATAAAAATGTCCGTCAAGAATAAAAGCAAAAAATCCTTTTTCATGATTAATTGTTTCTAGCACGTCGCCCGTGTACGGATTGAGGTAAGTGATAAAGTGATAACTGGGTTCAAAGTGAAAAAATATGGCCTCGGCTGCATTGTCCTTTTCATTGTATTTAATGGCGTGCAAGACTTTGTTTGGTACTTCTTTTCGGACGATTTCTTCCAATTTTGACGGAGGTAAAAATGCTTGATTTTGAGGTGTTACAAATCGGTACGTTTCAGTTATGTTCTGAATTTCTTCTTGAAAAGCATACAAACAGCCCGTAATAGCAATGATAAAAACGATGATTCCAGAGGATAAACCAAGCCACAAGTGCAGAGTTCGAATGGCTTTTTTTAAAGCATTATTTTTCATCTTGTAAAATAAATAGAACTCCCCAAGGTTATGAGGAGTTTGTTTCTTGAATATTGTAAATCGTTAAAACTTATACGTTAATCCAGCTACTAAGCTGCGTAACCGTTGTGGTGTTACAGTAGACCAACCCGAATAGTATTTTTCGTTAAAAATATTATTCAGTTTTAAAGTGATGTTAAATTTGTCTTTTGCGTATGATAAGGCCGAATTCATAACGGTGTAACTTGGCAACTCAAATGTGCCGATGTTTGATCTGTTTAAGGTTTTGTATTCGCTAGCATAATTTCCTCCAAAACCAAAAGCAAATCCTTTCAATTTTCCAGAATCTACGGTGTAGTTGGCCCAAAAGTTGACTAAAGTTTCAGGTCCGGCTTCTTCAGGTCGAAGACCTAAATAACCATCGCCGGGATTGTCTTTGGTTACTTCACTTTTGTTGTTGCTAAATCCTGCAATGATATTAAAGCCTTTCATTGGGTTGGCGGTAAAGCTCACTTCAACACCTTTGCTGTTCACTTCACCACCTTGAATGGCGTTGTTGATGTTGGTAGGATCCGTCATTAATCTGTTTTTAACATCGATATTGTAGTAGCTAATGGTAGCCGAGATAATTTCTTTATACAAATTAGTCTTTAACCCCAATTCATATTGATTAGCTTGCTCTGGGTCGAATGATTTCATACGCATATTACTTCCATCAGCATCGGAAACGCTTCGTGGAGTTACATTAACAAAGCCGTTCATGTAATTTGAAAAAACCGAAACTTTATCTTCGAGTAATTGATAAACCAATCCAAATTTTGGTGAAACACTAGTTTGACTTGCTGTTTCGTCAGCTGTGGTCGATTTAAAATGATCTACTCTTACACTAGCCATTGCGGATAATTTTTGAGTAATGTTTAAAATATCCGAAGCATAAGCACTGATTACTTCTGTTGAAGCCGTTGTATTTCCTTCAAATGATCCTGCTAATAAATTATCGACTCCAGCTTGTGTTAAATTTCCAGTATCGGCACTGTTTTGCAATGATACCGTACCATTGGCTACCCAACCGCTACTACTGTTGTTCAGGTCCGTTTGGTAATAATCAATTCCTGCTACCAAGCGATTGCGTAGTGTACCAATTTTAAAATCTCCGATAAAATTTTGCTGAATATCAGTGGCTAAGGTATTTCCGTTTCTTTTGGAAATAAAGCGACTAAAATCGTTTCCATTTGAGGCATCAAATAAGTAAGCATAATATCCATCGGTGCGACTGTTACTGCGCGATAAAACTGTTTGCGACGTCCATTGGTCTGACAGTTTGTAAAACATTTGTGCCTGCAAATTGAAGGTAGGATTGCTTATTGACAGCTGATCTGATGTGAAAGATTTCTTGTAATTTTGTTCAAAAAGATCTATCGAATTGAAGGAAAGCGCATTGTTTCTGTTTAGAAATAGCATTGGAGCATTTGCAGAAGTGCGGTTCGTAAACTCTGTGTTAATCAAAAACGAAAGTTTGTCATTTACTTTATAGCTTAGCGAAGGAGCAAAGAAAAATGCTTTGTTAAATCCGGCGTCTTGAAAAGAGTTCTCGTTGGTGTAAGCTGTATTTAATCGAATAGCTACTTCCTTGTTGAGCGGTACGTTGATATCAGCCGTTAAACGATCCATCCCAAACGTACCGGCGTTATAACTGATTTCGCCACCAAAGCCAGCGTATGGTTTTTTAGTAACAACATTAATCAAGCCGCCATATGAAATCAAACTACTTCCGAATAAGGTTCCTGATGGGCCTTTGATAACTTCGATAGTTTCAACATTGGCAGGATCAATACTACCATTGTTTATTCCGGGTAAGCCGTTAATCATAGTAGGCTGTACTGAAAAACCTCTCATCGAAAAATATTCAGCACCATCTCCGCCACGGCCTGTTGATTCCCACAAACGGGTAATTCCGGTTGCATTTTTTAAGGCATCATTAAAAGTAGTCACTACTTGCTCTTTCATGAGTTCTGCTGTAACAGTATTGTACACTTGCGGGTTTTCAATATTGTTTAAAGGTAGTTTAGAAACGGTCGTACTTTTTTCTCTTTTGTATTTGTATTTATTAGTGTTAACAATTACCTCCTTTAATATTTTTAGAGAATCTTTTGGGTTTTCTGTTTTTTCTTGAGCTAATAAAGTGGTTCCAAGAAGTAACATACCGATATGAATTGTTACTGTATTTTTCATTTATTTAGATTTAATTAAAATAATGATGCAAATATAAAGAGTTGTCTCTTTTTAGCAAAACTTATTTAGAATAAATAAAAATAAAATTCTCTACTAGATGTTTATTTTAGCATTTTTTCAAGCAGTTCAAAAAAAAACTCACTGCGAATGAGTGAGTTATATTAAAAGTAGTTAAAACTTCTATTTGATTTTTTTTAATCCAAATTGTTCTGAGCTCGGTTTTCCTTTCAGTTTCCCCGAAATTTGAGCTACAATACTATCAGCAGTAACTTTGGTGTAGGTTATTTTTTGAGGATAATCGTTTTTTTGGTTTTCAAAAACGACTTGCTTTTCGGTTTGAGACAATAACGGAAACGCGACTGGCTTGTCGTTGTTTTGTCCTTTAATTGTTGCGGTATAGGTCAGTTGTTCTCCTACTTGTTGCAAACGAATCGTTTCAAAATGCACGGTATCTTTTGCATTGATAAAATAAGAAGTTGCTGAAAATGTACTATCGTTTTCTTGCTTCCAATTTTCTTTTAAACTTCCTTCAGCTGATTTGCTCTCCCAATTGCCTAAAAGCCAAGTGGTAGCTTTTATTTTTTCTTTCTCGGTTGTTTCTTGATTTTTACAAGCAACCAAAGCAAGCAGAAGTAGTAACGAGGTTGTTTTCTGAAACATAAGCTTAAAATTAGAAGGTTATTTTTAACAGGCTAAAGTATAAAAAAAAGGTATTGGTTTGGCTTTTTCACTGTTTGAATTCTTGAAAAGTAATTAGCTTTTATATTGATCGGAATTTGACCAAAGCAGCTGGGATATTTTGAGATTGAAATTTAATTAAACCTCAAAAATTGAACTTTAATTGTTCTACCAATTCATTTTTCAAAAATTTCTCACTCAAGTCTTTTCTCTCTTAAACCAACATCAATTAACTTATATTCCTTATGTGGTTTGAAATAAATTTATGATTTTAAATACTCGATTTCAAAATAGCATACACCAATTCTTTCG
Source organism: uncultured Flavobacterium sp. (assembly GCA_964566045.1). Taxonomy (GTDB): domain Bacteria; phylum Bacteroidota; class Bacteroidia; order Flavobacteriales; family Flavobacteriaceae; genus Flavobacterium. Next base: position 12,494 of record CAZMHK010000031.1, on the reverse strand, counting down.
TTGGTTTTTGCTCTTGCAATTGCGCTCTAACCTGCTCAAATGTTACTTTAAAATCACATCCGGATTTGTAATGACTGCAACCGTAAGCTGTTTTTCCTTTTAAAACGGTTCCTTTTTTGCATTTCGGACATGCTAATTCGTCAGGAATGGCTTTCGCTATTGTTTTTTTTGGTTCTAGAACAAGTTGGAAATTTTCGTCAAAACGCAGCAGTCCTTCAACTGTTCCGGTTTCGGTTTTAAAGTCCTTTAAGTTCACCGTTGATCCTTTTTGAAGTAATCTTATAAATTGATTTTCGGATATTTTTTTATCACTGAAAACAAAAGGTAATTTGAAATTACAACCCGTTTTATAATTGGTACAACCGTAAGCAGCTTTTCCTTTCAGTAAGGTTCCTGTTTTGCATTTCGGGCAGGTTTCGGCCAAAATTCCTGCGGTTTTCTTTTTTTCTGTTTTTGCAACTACTTTTGGGCTGGTGGCAACCTGCGAAATGTTAGCGCGCCTGCTTTCGCTTCGTACTTCATCAACCAAAGTGGCCACCATCAATTTCATGTTTTTAATGAATGAACCAGCTGTAAAAGTTCCTTTTTCAATATCTTTTAATTGTTTTTCCCAAGTTCCGGTTAACTCTGCTGATTTCACCAACTCGTTCTGAATCGTATCTATCAATTGAATGCCAGTTGTAGTCGGTAAAACTTGTTTTTTATTTCGAACGATGTACTGTCTCCTAAAAAGTGTTTCAATAATATTCGCTCGTGTTGACGGTCTACCAATTCCATTTTCTTTCATCAATTCGCGCAAATCTTCATCGTCAATTTGTTTACCTGCTGTTTCCATGGCGCGTAACAAAGTAGCTTCGGTAAATTGGTTGGGTTCTTTGGTTTCTTTTTCTAAAAAGGAAGGTTGGTGTGGTCCTTTTTCGCCAACAACAAAACTAGGCAAAATATCAGCCTCTTTTTCCTTGGCGTTTGGGTCTTCGAAAACTACACGAAAACCTTTTTTCAAAATTTCTTTGCCAGTAGCTTTAAACAACACTTCGGCAGCTTTGCCTACAACAGTGGTATTGGCAACCGAACAATCATCATAAAAAACAGCAATAAAGCGTTTGGTGATAATGTCATAGACTTGTTGTTGATTGTATTGCAAATTGTTTTGTACTCCAGTTGGAATTATAGCATGGTGATCGGTTACTTTTTTATCGTTGAAAACCTTAGTCGATTTTTTAATTTTTTTCTCCAAAAGCGGTTGCGTCAACGCCGCATAATTGGTTAATTTTTGCAAAATACCCGGCACTTTTGGGTAAATATCGCTCGGCAAAAAAGTGGTATCAACTCTAGGGTAGGTAACTACTTTTTGTTCGTACAGTGTTTGAACAATTTTTAATGTCTCGTCTGCCGAAAAACCAAATTTTGTATTGCAATACACCTGTAAGCCCGTTAAGTCAAACAGTTTTGGGGCGTATTCGTTTCCGTTTTTTTTGTCGATAGAAACAATTTCAAACTCGCTTTCTTTTACTTTATTGGCCAAAAGTTCTCCATCTTCTTTATTTAAAAAGCGACCTTCTTCGTAGCTAAAAAGTGTATCTCTGTACAAGGTTTGCAATTCCCAATAAGGTTGCGGTTTAAAATTTTCGATTTCCTTAAAACGGTCCACTACCATTGCCAGGGTTGGTGTTTGTACTCGACCAATTGAAAGCACTTGTTTGTATCCGCCATGTTTTACAGTGTACAAGCGTGTAGCGTTCATGCCCAAAAGCCAATCGCCAATGGCTCTTGAAAATCCGGCGTAGTATAAATTATCGTAGTTGGAAGCTGGTTTTAAATTCTGGAAACCCTCTTTTATGGCTTCGGTCGTTAAGGATGAAATCCACAAGCGTTGCACTTTGCCTTTGTAATTGGCTTCGGTCATGACCCAACGCTGAATCAATTCTCCCTCTTGCCCAGCATCACCGCAATTGATAACCAATTCTGCTTGGTCAAACAATTTTTTGATGATTTTAAATTGCTTCTGAATCCCCGAATTCGCCACTATTTTAGTTTCAAATTTCTCGGGTAACATGGGCAAATTATTCAAATCCCAACTTTTCCAGTGCGGCTTGTAATCGTTGGGTTCTTTTAGGGTACACAAATGCCCAAAGGTGTAGGTAACCGCGTAACCATTGCCTTCAAAATAGCCATCGTGCTTGGTATTGGCACCTAAAACAGCTGCAATTTCACGGGCGACACTTGGTTTTTCGGCAATGCAAACCTTCATTTTTTACTTTTTTTTGATGGCGCAAATCTAGGAATTTACTAATAGGTCTTGCAATTAAATCAACGGTAATTATGAACGACAATTTTTAGAAAAAGATTTAGGAGCAAAAGAGTTCGTTTTTTCATGATCGTGCAGTCCTGCTGTGCGCTGTATTTTTTTAGAAATATAGGCTGGAAGCCTTCGAATAGCTTCCAGCCTAAATTTCTAAAAAGGATGCCGCTTCAATCAGGGCTATTCCAGACGTATCATTTTCAGGAGAATGCTATTGTAATTCGGGTAGGTAAATATGAAAAGTTGCTCCTTCATTAGTTTCAGATTCAGCAGTGATTTTTCCGCCATGATTTTCGACAATTTTACGGGCAATACTTAAGCCAATGCCCGTTCCATCATATTCTTTGCGATCATGGAGGCGTTGAAAAATTTCGAAAATTTTGTCCTTGTATTGTTTCTCAAAACCAATGCCATTATCGGTGATTGTAATGTGATGATAATTGGTATTTAGCACCATTTTTTCGGGCTGAGTTGCATCAAATAGGATTAATTCACTATCAATTTTTACTTTTGGTGTTCTTGATGGCGGACAAAATTTTAGAGCATTGCTAATAATGTTTTGCAATAGTTGCCTAAATTGAAACGGAATAACAGTAACGTTTTCTACGTTACCAACTTCAATAACCGCTTTCTTTTCAGCTAAATCCTCTTTGAGCATGGCCATTGCTTCGTCTACAATTGTTTTAAGGTTGCACTGTACATATTTGCGCTGTGTAGTGCTAGTCCTAGAGTAGGCGAGTAGGTCGTTTATTAAGGTTTGCATGTGCAAAGCAGATAACTTTGTTCGCTCTACATAATATTTACCCATGGCGGATAAATTATCGTACTCTTCTGTGAAAATACGTCCCGAAAAAGATTGAATTTTACGCAACGGTTCCTGCAAATCGTGGCTGGATATGTAGGTAAACGATTCAATTTCTTTATAAGCCAAAAGTAATTCATTGGCTCTTTTTTCTTTTTCTTTGCTTTGAAATTCGAGTTCAATGTTGGCTATTGCAAGTTCATCAGCTCGTTTTTGTTTTTCTTGATTTTGAAACTCAAGTTCAATGTTAGCGGTGGCTAGTTCATCGGCTCGATTTTGTTTTTCTTGGTTTTGAGTTTTTAATCTCTCATTTGCTAAAACAAGTTCTTGAGCTCTTTTTTCTTTTTCTTGATTTTGAGATTGCAGCTTATCACTTGCTTGTTGCAGTTGCAAAGCTAGTTTTTCATTCTCAACGATTTTGTTGTGTAGCTCTTTGGCTAACAAATCTAATTTTGTAGCTTGACTTTCATTTTCCTTAGTAAGAGCAGCTAAGTCATTATAGGCTTTCTCTAATAGTATGGCTTCATTTGTCATTTTACTTCGTTTTTGGTTTTACCATAATTAGATACCGTGGTCTTACATTTATACCAGAAGTTGGTAAAGGTAATTTAAGTTTTCCAGTAAAAAAGGAACTCTTGTTAATTTAAGTGCAGATATTGTTTGTAGGTGCGCTTAAAACTGATCTATCAGAAATTGTAAACAGTTGTATTGCTAATCTCAGAGAGAATAGGTGTTGTTTTGATAGCTAATTCTAAAATACACAAGCGCAAATCGATTAAAACTACTATCGAATTTTTACCCTGAAAATGAAGTTAAACCCAGTTTTCACGTTTTTTAGTTTCGGTTATATGCGCCAAATGATGCATACAATGCCACGCATACAAACCAATATTTTCGTCTATTCTAAAAGTTGCACCATGTTCTGGATGAATAAACAAACGAGCAAATTGTTCTTCGGTTAAATTTTTTAGCAAAAAGCACCATCGTTCGTGTATGCCACTAAGCATTTTTAGAGCGGGCTCAATAGGCATGATTTTGCTATCAGGCAGCGCTGCCCAACGGTCCTCAAAATAAGGTTTAATAGATGGTTTATCCTCTGTTAATGCCAGTTTAAAACGAATCAAACTGTTCATATGACTATCCGCGCAATGATGTACTACTTGCCTAATTGTCCATCCATCAGGTCTGTATGGTGTGTCTAATTGTTTGTTGGTCAAATTGGCTACCTCGCTCACCAATTTTTCTGGAAATGATTCTATGGTGTTAATCCAGAGCTGCAGGATTTCCTTGCTGATTACTTTTGGTTTTTCATACACTCCAATCGGGTATTTTAGTAAGTCTAAAGTCATCAGTTTGTGCTATTTTATAATTTGTAAACAGTTAGTTTTTCTGTCACGAAGATAATTTTAATTCTCTAGTTGTGAGCTATATTGCTTTTATAACTTTTGCATTCCCCAGAAGCTGGATAAATTGCTAAACAATTTTGACTAGTGCTTAGTAATGGAGTATCGGATTCTGTCCTTATTTTGGTTCACAAAAACCAATCCTAAATCCTGTTCCAGTTGCACTTTTAATTTATCAAAACTCGTTTTTTTCCCTTTATAGCTAAGTCTTTCAGCAGCGAAATCGCAGGTAATTATCCAAATACTTATCGTTTTTAACATCAACTAATGCAAAGGCGAAAACTATGTCGGGACTACGATCACTACAAATGATCTTTGAACTTAATCCTAAGCACGTGTTACATTTGAGCAACTTTTAATAAGTAACAACTAGCAACATTTTATGTTACTTTTATTTTGTTTCCATAGGCATCACTAATTTCTATCGATTCGACCTGAAAAGTAAGGTCTTTGATTAGCCGAAAAAGAAAAACAAGCTCCTCAATCATTATATTTACGTTCATATACTTCTAAATTTGATAGTTACTTCACTTGAAATTGCGGCTGAACTAGTAGTGTTTACAGGACTTGCAACAATTCTTGCTGTTGGGATATTTAAATTGATGTCTCTATTTCTAATACTTTCTTTGTTGATTAAAATTGTTTTTAAGCCCGTTTCTTTATCTGTAATTTCTTTTACAATTAGATCGGTATTTTTACTCAACGTTGGGATCATTGAAAAATCTAGCTTTTTAACTTCAAATAAAGCACTATCCGTTACCATAGGAATTTCTCTTTTAATTGCTGTCGTGTCAGCTTTGGTACTTTTGGTAATTGGTTTAATGGTTTCATTTAGGCACGTTAGATTTAGTTTTGCTTTTATTTCGCCACTGTCTACAAATAAGCGTGCCAATTCTGGTCGTTCTACAAACATTCTGATTTTTGCTTTTCGATGCTCTACCAAATCCGACTGAAAATAGTTGTAAATCAGCTCGTAATGTGCTTTTGTTAGTCTTGACTTTAAGGTTTCTTTTGATCCAAGGTCTGACAGAATTGTTCTTACAACTGCAATTTGTTTTTCAGTCAAACTTATATTGGGTTTTAATTCAAATCCAATTTCTTCGGTTATGAACTCATTAATTTCGTCAGCGGTTAAATATTTCGCTGCAAATTCAGCACTAGTAGTATTTAGGGCTTTTTCAAGCCCCAAATATTTTTCTAGTTGGTAATTTTGTGAGTCTAAAATGGCATCAAAGGTTTCGTGCATCAATTGCGAAACAAATTCTGCAAATCCGAGGCTCACTTTTGAAAAATCATTTTCCATAATTAACCATTTAAGGGTGCGTAATCCGTTTTAAACTTCACCAAAACGCGACCAAAAATGTCAACTTTTGTTCCACTCGAATCTCTTTGGTATGATTTTGCAGTGTTTACCGTTAATACTCTCGATTTCGTTTTGTCTCTGCCTTTAAAAATTTGACCAAAAATCCCTCTTTTCTCCTTGGTTTTAGTTCGGTCCTTAACGCGGTTGTCAACAGACGAAGTAGTAGTTGAATTGTTCCAAGTCGAGAACGTAATTTTTGTTTCAATTTCACCCTCTGTCACAACCAAGCGCATCATACCTTGTCTGGCCATCGTTTGCAGTAAACTGTACTTGTTTGATGTTACCAATGCGGCAATAGCATTTCTAATTTCTTCATACTTAGGCATAGCACGTTGCGCGGCGGCAACTCCTTGCAGCACTTGATTGTTATAGTTGCTTAGTGCTTGCAAACCAGCAACTTCTGATGGATCATTTATTTTGTCAACCAATCCAGCAACAGCAGGAGCTAAGCCGTTAATTAAACCGCCCCACCAAGTATCTGTTGTTGCAGGTGCAGTGCCTGCGTTAGTAGGTGCCGGCGTGGTAGCCGTTGGCGGTTGTAATAGATTCAAAGCAGTGGTAAGAGCTGTATTGTCAATAGCAGGCAACTCATAATTCAATACAAAGTCAGATATTTGATCAAACGATACATTGTCTTGCGTATTGTTAATGTAAGTTGACAGGTCCTGTGTCAACGAATTTACAAAGGCGGCATACTCTTCCATTTGCAAAACGTGTGCCTCAACTAAGGAATCAAATACTCCTGTTACTAATTCTTTTGTAAATTCTACAAAAGGGATTTCGCCAAATCTGGCCGCGGTGTCAATTGCGTAATTACTCATTTTTATGTTTTTTAGTTGTTTTGCCTACTCGTAAAGTTTTTCGGCTTTCACTTATTACTTTGACAAAATTGCGGTAGTTTTTTGGCAAGCACTAGGGGACAAATACCCTTTCTGAAGGGGATTTTTACGGTATTTTCAATTATTAGCTTTATTTTTAGGTGGCAGACGTTCTGTTTTCATAACACACTTATTCCCGCTATCCGTTACAATCTTTACTGCCGAACCCCGGCAGCAAAGGATTTTCACTGCTATCGGGGCTTAGCAGTCGCTACACTATTTCAGAAGACGAATAGCAATTTTATAAAATACAAAAGCAGCTCAAGGACGAGCTGCTTTTGTGTATTGAGGATACTTTTTCTCCTAACAAAATAGAAATAATTAAGTCGAAGTCTGGAGAGTTTGGATAGCGGGGTTGTTTTTTATGCTTAACTTGAAATTTTACTATTTTAAGAGAGTTGCGCAACAGCTACGTGTGTAAGCGGTCGTATCTAATTTTCTATTCCTTTTCTTCATCAAATCCTTCTCACCATAATCCAAACTTCACCATATTTCCTTGAAATTTTTCATATTCTTTTTCTTTAACTAACCTTTCCCATTCTTCATCATTCACTTCTTTTTTATTAAATGAGGTTAGTTTTGTTGATTCAGAATATTTTACGCTGTCGATTTTTTTATTAATTCTTGTTTTCTGTTCAGAAGTTAGTTTTCCAGCAATTTGTTTCCATAAATCTGAAATGGGATTTTTAATAACTATTTGAGATAATATTTCAATTTCCTCGTTATTTAAGTTTTTAGGAAGCTCGTCTGGATTAATCACTTTCATAGAAAAATTATTTAAACTCGTTCGTTTTCATTAATATAGCGGTTAAACATCTGGTAAAACAGCTGGTTTGGGACTAAATTAAGCCCATTATTCGGATTTTCCAATCTTCCCAAAACAAAACCAACTTTCTATTAAGTCCATTGCCCAAATCCGTTGTAGCGTGTGTTGGTGGCAGGCTTTTTAGAAATTTGGATGTAAATTAAATCCAATATCTTCTCCACCAAGTTCTTTTACTTTATAGTCTCTCAATTCTATTCCTAAACCGTGTTCGTCATCAAATGTGCATCTAAAGCAAATTCCAAAATATCCTTCATTTATTTTGCTTGCAATATGTATAGCTTTGGGTTTAATCATTGAATCTATAATTTGACTATCATTTATGGCTGGATTAGGATATTTAATTTCATCTTCAGAGTCCTTTAAATAATCATTCCATAAAAATGTATAGTATTCGAAAACATTTTCTATAATGTCTTCGATAAATATTTCTTGATTCATAATTATATAATCAATTGTTGATTTTTGGATTTCTGAAATTTCTTTATTGTTAACTATTAATTGACAATTATCGCAATTGAAAATCCAAATTGGTAATTTACATACTAGTTGTTCATCACTAATTCCGAATTCAGGATATAAATAATTTTCCCATATATATTGATTTGGGTATTCTCGTCTGTGCCATTCATTATATGTTTCTCTTGCTCTCATTGTGTGTTTTTTAAGCTTGCCACCAACTTAGTTATAAATACTACTTTATTGTACCAACCCACCCATTTCAAGTTGATAAACGGCAGTTTGTGTTGATTTTGTAGTTAATTCAAATATATAATTTATTTCCGAAAAAGCTGATAAAAAACCTACTGCAATCAAATTAATTCTTTTTATTCAAGAACTTTACAAGCAATGGTAAACTAAATTATTTTAAGACAAACACCCGAAAAATTGGGTAGGAGAAAATCCTTGATTGAGGAAAAGTGTAGTCCGCAATAGCAGTAACTATTGGCTTGACAGTAGAGCGAAGGGGAGAAAATTCAGCTAGCAGGGAGCACTTTTTAAAAAAGGTCGAAATGGAGAAACTTTATTCGATCTGAAATATTATGCTTTCAGCATAATTCCATGATGTGGATCATTTTTTCTTTGTAAGAAAAGTTGAGAAACTTTTTCTAGAAAATGAATTTCAAATACACCAATTATTTCAGCGTTAAAATTCTGCGTGTCAGTGGCCGAGATTTCTATTAAATTCCTTTTAAAGTTCCACAAATAATTTTCCTTTTTAGCGTTTGAATAAACCACTTCTAAAGTTTTATTGTCTTTAAATTCAAATGAAACTACATCAGCATATTTTGTCAACCTAACTGTAACTACAACTCCAGTTTTTTCGGCGTATTCAAATTGCTTTAATTCCCACTTATGGATTACGTTATTTAATGAATTTTTCTCAGTTGAGCTCTGGCCAAAACAAGTAGAAATTGTTAAGAGTAAAGTTAAAATTAATGTTTTCATATATTTCTAATTTAAATTGTAGCTGTTTATTGAATTTTACGCCTTCGTTAGGTTCAATTACCGCTAAAGTTTCGCGGATTTACCTAGTGGAAAACTTCGTAACTTTTTGTTTTTTGTTAAAGATAAAAATTCTTGCGAAACGTAAACGTGAATTTACTACAAAATTCGCAATCTTGCCAAACGCCTCTTAGCAGAAGCAATTTTATTTAATTTTTATAGACATAATTATTTCGTCAGCTATTTTTTCCCATTCAGGTCTTACTTTTTCAATACAATTAAAAGTAAACATTAGTATGTTTTTTTCAAAAAGAACAAAAAAATAGTAATTAAAAACTTTTTGATCAATTGCTTCTGTTTGAAATTTGCAGTAAGCAACATTTTTACCATCTACTTTTTTTACCCCACTTTCAATAATTTTTATATCTTTTCTTTTTTTGCTTAATTCGGCAATTTGGTTGTCTTTAAAGGCTTCTATTTTATTTTCGTTTGAAGGAATATATGTAACATTTGATATTAAATTGATTTCAGCTCTGTTGTCTGACAGCACAAGACTTGGCCTCATTTTCATATTATATTTAAACTCAAACATCTCATCACTCATTTCTATTAATTCAGTTGGTACGTTAATTTCAACTTTATCTTCTAAAAATGATATTTTTTGAAAATCTTTTTGAGCTACACATATTATAGGAAATAAAATAAAGAAAAAGCAATATTTCAGTTTTAAGTTCATTTTCGTTTTGTTTTGTTTTTCTATTGTTTCTGCTAACTTCTTTATTTGTCCTCCTTTACTACACCAACCCACCCATTTCAAGTTGATAATCGGCAGTTTGTGTCAATTTTGTAGTTATTTCAAATATATAATTTATTTCCGAAAAAGCTGATAAAAAACCTACCGCAATCAAATTCTTTCCTTTTAGTCAAGAACCAAGCGGATAGTTGTAAACCAAATTATTTGCATGAAATCGCCCTCGAGAGACGTCGATTATTAAGGCATAATCCGCGCGACGTCATTTCAAAAGACAAATCGCCGTTTTTATAAAATACAAAAGCAGCTCGTCCTTGAGTTGCTTTTGTGTATTGAGGATGCTTTTTCTCCTAACAAATGAGTAAATAAAAAGTCGAAGTCGGTAGACTTCGCTTAGTGGTGATTCAACATGGGTTTGATTGTTCGGTTCGCTGCTAAAAAGAAAACTTTTTTTAGCTGTAGTAGTTATTCTTCAGGTTCATCTTCAATTTCCAATAAGTTGTTAAACCTAAAATCAATTAGAGTTCCTTTTTGTGTTTTTTCTTTACCGATAATATTAGTAGTCTTATTATTTTTTAAGTTGGTTATTTTTATTCCGATTGAGTTTACATTTTCAACTGCAAAATAAGTGTGATAGATAACATATTTGTAATCACCATTAATAAACTTAATGTAATTTAGATCCATCCCTTCATTTTGAATTCCTCCACCACGGAGATAAAATGAGTATTTAAATAGATTCCAACTTTCTTTAGTTTTTTCGGGAAACTCAAATTCAATTTTATTTGTTGTACCAAATCTATAAATGATGTATTTATCTTTTTTCTCTTGCGCTAAAACAAGTTTCTTACCATTTTGAGTTTCGAAGCTATAAATTAGTTTTTCGTTTGGCAAAAGATATTCTTGAGCAGAGATTAAGTTAGAAAGGGATAGCATTAATACTATAAATAAATTTCTATTTAGTCGTTTAATCATAAACTTGATTTTATTTCATTCGTCGTAAATATACTAACTTACGTTTTACAGCTGGGCGAAGAGGCGGATTAAGGAAACTTAAACTTTAGGGTCATGACTACTTTTGGAACTACCAAACAAATTTTAAATTTAGCCCCAAACCCGCCATTTCATAAATATGCTGTTATCTGCTGCACTTTAATTTATTTTTTTGTCTTTTTAAGATTCGGTCTTTGTTAATAGGGGTTAATTTTTCTGTTGGGTTTATATTCTTTCTTTGCATTAATTAGTTTAAGCCACGTTCTTTTAATAATTCTGCTAATTCTTTATATTTATTTGGCTTTTTAAATTGTTTATAGATAAAATAAATTGGAAATAACATCGGTATCCAAAACGCAATGTTTTTCTTTGAAGAAATAATCCAAGAAACAACTCCAACTGCTACTATTCCAACGAGAAAACCAATAAATAGCGCACTGAATATTTTTGAATTTTTCATTTTTTGTTTCTCAACTAATAATTCATCATTAGTCATTTTGTAAAAGTCTTTATTTTCCATATGGCTTTGTAAAGTTAATTTTAGTTTTTAGTTGATTTTAGTTTAAATGCTTTTATAATTCTTTTTGATGTTAATTTAATAGTAGCGTTACCGTTGTCAACTTCCGTTTTGTTACCTTGCTCATTGTAAACTGCCATCTTTTATGCTGTTTTTTTGTGTCGCTAATGTATTTAGGGATTTTCATTATTCTATGGCTAAAAGAGTTCTTTCGTAATTTCGGTATTAGTGTTGCAGATAACGTTTTGCTGCTTGGCGATGTGGCGGAGTTTCAAGTAGAATAGGAGTAGATAGCATAATCTTCACTTTAAACACCAAATTGTCTACCGAAGCACTTTGCCCGCCTTATTGCCAAACAGCTGTTAGCTGTGGTTAATTTCATGTCATTTTAATTAATTTATCGATTTCAGTTAGTAACGGTGATACACCTTTTGTAGTAAATCTCTCTGAATTATATTCTTCTTCAAAACATAAATTTAAAATTTCTCTAGCTTTTTCTTTTAAGCCTAACTGAATGTTTATTTTGACTACAAATAGTTTAAAATGAATCCAACTTAACATCTTTTCATCTATTGAATATTCTTCAAACTTGTTAGTTGGATTTTTTAAATCTTTAATTGTAATTTCACTAAAAGGATAAGGAAATTGCTTGAATTTGTCAAAAAATGGTATCCCGTATTTTTCGATACTGTTAATCATTAATCTAATAGTCTGCTTTGCTTCTTTAATATTTTTTCCATATCGAAACCAATTAAAACCATTTTCTAAAGTCAAATTACACCCAATAATACTTGAATTTGGTGTGATTTTTTTACTGTCTATGCTTTCAAAAAATCCACGCTGTGGATAATCTCTCAAATGTATACCAACATTTATTGCAGTTTCACCTCCATATTTATCTTTGAAAAGTCCTATATAAAAACAATAATTACCTGTTAGTTTATAAAAATTATTTTTACTTCCTTTAAAACCTATTTTTTTTAAGTAAGGAGTGAACTCTTCTTTTAGGAGCTGATTGAAATCTGAACTTGATATGTAACGATTGAAAAGGATGTCATTGAAAATTTCTTGGGCTTCAGTTTCAGTTAATTCATGCTTGTGCCAAAATCGTTTGTCTAAATTTAATTCCTTACTATTTTTCATTTTTGGGAGAGTTTGTTTTGGCGGTTTCAAGTTTCTAGCGCAATTTTTTGAACTGAGGTTATACTTTGTTTTT
>CAZMHK010000030.1:0-26338 GCA_964566045.1 uncultured Flavobacterium sp. | reverse complement strand
GAATTTGCAGCTATTGTAAATGAGGAAATTAGCAAAACATTGAAAGTATTTACAGTTTAACTTAAATTATAAAGTCATAGCAATAAGAAGCAACAGAGGTTACCAACCTCGCGTAGAAAAAAAAGATGCACACAGAATAAATAATCTTATTCGTGGTGTACAAGAAGTAAGGCTTGTAGGAGAAAACATCGAGCCAGGTGTTTTTAAACTAGCAGAAGCATTGCGTTTAGCAGATCAGTTTGAACTAGATTTAGTTGAAATCTCGCCAAATGCAGAGCCGCCAGTTTGTAAAATCATGGATTACAAGAAATTTGTTTACGAGCAAAAGAAACGTGACAAAGCGCTGAAAGCGAAATCTACACAAGTTGTGGTTAAAGAAATCCGTTTCGGACCTCAAACAGATGAGCATGATTATGAATTTAAAAGAAAAAATGCTGAAAAGTTCCTAAAAGAAGGCGCTAAATTAAAAGCATTTGTATTTTTCAAAGGGCGTTCTATCATTTACAAAGACCAAGGTCAAATTTTGTTGTTAAGATTAGCAACAGATTTAGAAGAATTTGGTAAGGTAGAAGCGATGCCAGTTTTGGAAGGAAAGAGAATGATCATGTTCATTGCTCCTAAGAAGAAAAAATAAGTTTTAAAGTCAAAAGTCTTAAAGTCAAAAGTATTTCACTTTCGGTTTTAAGACTTTATAAACTTTACGACTATGTCATATAAGTAAGTAAGAATAAATTAAAAACACTAGGAAAAAATGCCTAAAATGAAAACCAAATCTAGCGCCAAGAAACGTTTTAAAGTTACTGGTTCTGGAAAGATTAAAAGAAAGCATGCTTTTAAAAGTCACATCTTGACTAAAAAATCTAAAAAACGTAAATTAGCTTTGACACACTCAGCGTTAGTTCACAAAACAGATATGAAAAGCATCAAACAACAATTAAGAATTATTTAATAAGTCCAAAGTTAGAAAGTCTTAAAGTCAAAAGTTCACACTTTCGACATTCGGCTTTTGACATTTGACTAAAGATTTCTTTAGGTTAAAACAATTTCAATAACCTTGGAGTATGGCCTTTAAGTTCTCTTGATTAAATTCGGGACGCCTGCTACAAAAAAAATTAAAAATTATGCCAAGATCGGTAAATTCAGTTGCTAAAAGAGCAAGAAGAAAAAAAATAATGAAGCAAGCCAAAGGTTTCTTTGGTAGACGTAAAAACGTTTGGACAGTTGCTAAGAACGCAGTAGAGAAAGCAATGTGCTACGCTTACCGCGATAGAAAAGTGAATAAGAGAAATTTCCGTTCATTATGGATTCAGCGTATAAACGCAGGAGCTAGATTAGAAGGAATGTCTTACTCACAGTTTATGGGTAAAGTAAAAGCTAACGGTATCGAATTGAACCGTAAAGTTCTTGCTGATTTAGCAATGAATCACCCAGAAGCTTTCAAAGCAGTACTTAATAAAGTAAAATAAACGTTTTATCAACTCAATTTAGATTACTTACTTATAAAAAAACCCCATCCACGTTCGTGAGATGGGGTTTTTTAATTGTTCTAAATGGAAAAATTAGTAGATTTAAATTGTTTTGAGTTTAGAATAAATTAGGTATTTTCGTAATATGAAATACCAACGTTTACAATACCTTACCCTACTCTTCTCTATACTATTTTTAGTTTTTTCTTGCCAGCGGAAAAAGGTAGACAATACCCAAAAAGAAAGAGAGCAAATACATAAAATCCTCGACAAGGCTTATATAAACTTTGATGATGCAAAATATGAGCGCGCGTTTTACTACTTCAACAAAGCAAAAAATGAAGCAGAAAAAACAAAGGATACCTCTTGGATTATCCATACATTAAGTTGGATGGCTAAAATTCAACACAGGCAAGGCGATTATAATGGTAGTGAAAATACTTGCTTGGAAGCATTGAAAGTCTTGGGCGATTCAAAAGACTATCCTTACGCTGAAACCAATTTGTATAATACATTAGGAACTAAATATGTTAGTACTTATGATTATGACACAGCAATACTATGCTATAAAAAAGCAATAAATTACAAAGCAGATACATCAACAAAAAATGGCATTTCACACAATATAGCCTTAGTAGATATAGCTGAGAAAAGATACGAAAAAGCTAGAGAAATTATTGAGCCCTTACTAGAAAAAAAAGAAGTACAAGCAGATTCTTTAAACTATGCAATAATGGAAGCTAATTTAGGATTCATTTATTTTAAATTACAAAAAAAGAAAGCACTAGAATTACTATTGTCATCTTTACAAACTAAAATAAAGCTTAAAACGAAACACGAGTTGAGCCTAAATTACAAATATTTATCATTTTATTTTGAAAAAACAAACGCTAAAAAGTCTAAGAAATATGCCCTTTTAGGTTTAGAATTTACACGAAAAGTTAAAAACCCTTTAAATGAGCTGGAATTTTTAGATCTGTTAATTAAAAAATCAAGTGGTGATGAATTAAAAAAATACGCAACAAAATATATTGAAATTAATGATAGTTTAAAGATAGCAAATCAAAAAGCCAAAAATATATTTGCTAAAATTCAATACGACTCCCAACGCGAAAAAGATGAAAATTTACGGCTCAAAAATGAAGGCATTAAACAATTGCGAAAGCGCAATGTTTATATTGTTCTAACAATCGTAGGTATGTCCTTACTCGGGTTTTATATCCTTAAAAAAGTGCGACGTAAAAGCAAAAAAGAAAAGGTAAATGTCGCTTACACTACTGAAGTACGATTGTCACAAAAACTACATGACGAATTGGCAAACGATGTTTACCAAACTATAGCTTTTGCGGAAGGTCAAGATTTAACTTCAGCAAAAAACAAAGAAATTTTACTTTCTAATCTAGAAACAATTTACAACCGTACCAGAAATATTTCTCGAGAAAATAGTAGTATTGAGACTGAATTGAATTATTTGCAAAATTTAAAAGAGCTCTTCTTTGACTTTAACTCGAAAGGTCAACATGTAATCACCCAAGGGATAGATACTATAAATTGGACTAAAGTAGAAAATTATACAAAAATAAGCATCTATCGTATTGTACAAGAGCTATTGGTCAACATGAAAAAACATAGTAATTGTTCAGTTGCTGTTTTTACTTTTGAAAGCACCTCTAGCATGCTTCTTTTGGCCTACAGCGACAACGGGGTTGGATTACAAAACAAACCATTTCAATTAAAAAACGGATTGACAAACTTAGAAGACAGAATTAAAAATGTCGACGGCACTGTAATTTTTGATACCACGACCACTAATGGTTTTAAAGTAAAATTTCAAATTCCGTTGTAAAACGAGAGCCAATTATTTACTTAATAGTATTTTTTTTCTCAATTGAGCCAAAAAAAAGTGAGCCTTTACGGATTCCCGTAAAATTTTGTGATTAAAACTAGGTACGTTTGTATTCCCAAACTTTAAAACAACAAAATATGGCTTTTTTTACAACTAAAGACCTATCCTATTTAGGCTATTCACAATCGATTATGGATTGCAATCATCCTGATGCTATCGAAATTTTAAATGGTGAATATGTTGACAAAACTGAGGAAGCGGAGGTAATTCACTTTTGCAATCAATTTCTAAATAAATACAAAGTTCCCAAAACTAAAGCAAGCTTTCAAAAAGTTGAACATTTTTTGCATCACCAAGCATTAGAAAATGAAATACACAGAAGTCATTTACAAGAGTGGATCGCTTCAAATTGGATCAAACTTTAGTAACAATTTCTGAACTTGCATCTGTATTTGATGTCCTATGTTAAAATATTTTCTTTTTAAAACTAAATATCCCAATTACTATTTGACCATGACAACAGAAATTGTAGTAGCTTAAACTCAAAAATCATACTCGAAAAAAAAAGGAAAGATTACTCTAAGAAATACTCTATTTTTGCAATCAGAGTTTAGATTCAATTTTAAACTAAGCAACAGTCCAATGAATACTGTTTTACCGACTTAATTTAATTAGAAATATTCATTTACGATTAATAGCGCTATTACACGGTTTGAAAAGATTTATACTTCTATTGCTTCTGTATTTTATTTCCTTTTACACTTTTGCGCAATTAAAAGTAGTTTCATGGAATATTGAAAATCTTGGCAAATCGAAATCACATCTAGAATTACAATTTATTGCACGAATAATTAACGATTATGATATTGTTGCAGTACAAGAAGTAGTTGCAGGATATGGCGGCGCACAAAGCGTGGCTCAACTTGTTGATGAACTCAACAGAAAGGGAAAACAATGGGATTACATAGTAAGCGATCCTACTAGCAGTAGCGCATACAAAGTAGAGCGTTATGCTTTTATTTGGCAAAGCTCAAAGGTAAAAAAAATAGGTCGCGCCTGGTTAGAGGAAAAATTTCATTTGCAAATAGATAGAGAGCCCTATTATTGCACCTTCAGATATGGATCTAAAAACTTTACGTTAGTTAACTTTCACGCCATTACCAAACAAAGACAACCAGAAACTGAAATTAAATATTTCAAATTTCTACTTGATCAGTACCCTGATTTAAACCTGGTGTTTATGGGTGACTTTAATTGCCCGCAATCCCATAGCGTATTTACACCGTTAAAAAATATGGGATATTCTCCCGTATTAAAAGGTCAAAAGACCTCATTAAAAAAAAAATGCGTTTCAGGAAATTGTTTAGCCTCTGAGTTTGATAATATTTTTTACAACACCGCTAAAATTAAAGTACAAAACCGAGGCGCAATTTTATTTTATAACAATTTCGACAACATTCTAGAAGCACGAAAAATTTCAGATCACATCCCGATTTGGTTTCAGTTCACTTTGCTCTAATTACCAAGTTTTTCCTTTTACATTAGATAGGTTCTTACTAACTATTGTAAACAAATAAAACCAGAATGTTTTTGTTATGTTTTAAGTTTTTTCTTTTTTGCGGCAGGAAACAATACATTGTTTAAAATTAATCGAAAACCAGGTGAATTTGGATGTAAGTCTAAAACAGTAGGAGCATCGCCCACTTGGTGCTGGTAATCCTCTGGATCGTGTCCGCCATAAAAAGTAAACATGCCCTTACCTTTCTGCCCATGAATGTAGCGAGCTTCGCCATTTAATTCACAAGAGTCCATAATTAAAACATTTGATTTTATCAAATTAGAGTCATAAGCGGTAGTTTGCCCCATAAATCCTTTGACAAGTTGCGTATGATTTTGACAAAGCATACTAGGAATTGGATCCCATTTTGCAGAAAATTCCATAAGAGTAAAATAATCCTTGTCAATTGGTAATCGTCGCTTAGACGTCATATCAATATCTGAAAACTCGTATTGTTCAGGTCTGCGTTCTAACAAAAAATTCTTGAAGGCAAAAGAATTCTCATAATTTATTTTAGACTGATAATTGGGCTCGCTCGGATCACCATCAAACATTGGCTCACAAATATCGGCCCCATCAGCAGCTAAAGCAATATCAAAACTATCGGTTGCAGAACACATGGCAAACATGAATCCTCCGCCTATCACAAAGTCTCTAATTTTTTTTGCCACAGCACCTTTTTGCTGCGATACTTTTGCATATCCAAGACTAGCGGCTAATTCCTCCGAAGCTTTTTTTTGTTCAATATACCAAGGCGTGTTTTTATATGCTCCGTAAAATTTCCCGTATTGACCAGTAAAATCTTCATGATGCAAATGCAACCAATCGTATAACAACAATTGATCTGTCAATACTTCTTGGTCATAAATAGGTGTAAATGGAATTTCAGCATAAGTGAGAACCAGTGTTACCGCATCGTCCCAAGGTTGTTTACCTTTTGGTGTATAGACTGCAATTTTAGGTGCTTTTTCGAGTAAAACTGCTTCCATATTTTGTGACGGACTACTAATTTCGTTCAAAATTGCTGTTTGTTGGTTATCTGATATCACTTCAAAACTGACTCCGCGTATTTGACACTCTTTTTTTATTTCGTCAGCATCAGGAAACAAAAATGACCCGCCTCGATAATTTAGTAACCAACTAGCCTTATAGCTCCTATCAATACACCAAAAAGCGATTCCGTATGCTTTAAGATGATTTTTTTGTGACGTGTCATCCATCGGTACTAATACAAAAGAAGCTTTTGCTACTACTGAAAACAAAAATAGTATTCCGAAAAAAAATCGTTTCGTCATGATTTGATTAATTAGTGCTTTCAAAGATAAAAAGGAAAAGCCTTTTAGTTACAAAAATTAAGCACAAAATATACAAGATTAACTCTCTTACAAAAAAACGGGTAAAAACACCCGTAAATATTTTAAAATATCCTCTTAATTTAGCAATTAATAAAATTTCTCGCATGAATAAACTTCTCATAATGACGGATAAACAAAATAATTCACCATCTAAAAAGAACACTACTTTACAAAAAGTCGGGGTTATTCTTTTAATAGGAAGTATCGTTTTATTTTATATTTTAAGTTTTAAATATTTGAGTCAATAGAACCATCATGAATGAAATCCATCTAAGTCAAAACTACCCAATCAACCTAGCAAAAAAATTGTTCCTTAGCACACAAAATAATCAAGAGACACAAACACTGAGAAAAAAATTGTATTACGTAAGTTTAAATAGATTGCAAAGAGATCTAGCTAATAATGAATTGAAAATTATTTTTTGGTTGAATATTTACGCTGCATTTTCTATAATTCTTGAGAACAAAACTGCAGGATACCAACTCAATGAAAAATTAAAACAGATAAAAATTGCTAGGACCTACATATCATTACACGATATTGAGCATCGGATTCTAAAACAATCGAAAATGTTCAGTTTCTTGTATTACTTTGGCGAAGCACCCTATAGAACCTTTCTCAAAACCATGGCTGTTAGTAAATACGATTCAAAGACAACTTTGATATTAGAAAAGATCAAACATAAAGGAACATTTGACAATTATTTCTACAAACCTACTTTTTCAAGCGGTCTTCAAGGGATTCCATGTGGAGAAATTATTTGTTCAACAAATGAGAGGGAGAAACTTACAAAGAATCAAAAAGTCACATCCTATAAAAAATTTGCTCATGATAATTAACGTTTATTCAATAAAGATTTTAACTTTAAAAATCTAACATGACCAGTTCGTTTTGAAGTGCAAAAACAACCAAGCCTGCCATATTTTTCGATTCTGTCTTTAAAAGTAGATTATTTCGATGTCCCTCTACCGTCCTCGGACTAATAAAAAGTAGTTCTGCAATTTCAGTAGTACTCTTTTGATCACAAATTAACTTTAACACTTCAAGTTCTCTCGAGGTTAAAAAATTAGTATCAAAAACCGACTTTAGCTGTTTTGCCCCCACTCTATCTTCTTGAATGATTTTAAGAACAGCATCGGTGTAATAAAATCCTTTATTTGCTACCTCGTTAATTGTATGTATAAGCTCTTGAGGAGTACTATTTTTTACTAAATAAGCTACAGCACCTACTGCAATCATGTTTGCAATAAATGACGTAGTATGATAACTTGTTAGTGCAATAATTTTTATGTCACGGTAGGTTGCATGTATAATTTTAGTTGCCTCTACTCCATTTATTTCGGGCATCTTTAAATCCATAATGATTATATCAGGTGCTGGCATAGTATTATCCTGCAACATATTAAGCAACTCCAGTCCATTTGCAGCTTCAAAAAGTACATTGATATGATTTTCACGTTCTAATAAAAAAGATATTCCTTTGCGAAATAAAATTTCATCATCAACAATGGCAATCTTTACAGCGTTTTTCATTTTTGTTAAAAATTAAAATCTACCTGAATTCCTTCGTTAATTTTGGATTTCAAATGGAAATTTCCATTTAAAAAAGCCACACGACTTTCAATGTTTTTCATACCGAGCCCTTTTTGATGCTCAGAAAGATTGTGGTCAAAACCTACACCGTTATCGGAATAAAAACCATGTTTTTTTCCGTTTTTTTCGTCTAATACAAGGTCAATTTGAGTTGCTTTACCATGACGCAAAGAATTATTCATTAATTCTTGTAAAATTCTAAAAACATGTAAATATCTATCATTTTCGGCAAGATCGAAACTAGTATTGCAGGTAAAATTCACTTTAACTGCTTTACTACTACTAAACTCCTCACAGAGCTCTTCAATTCCAGCTTGTAAACCAAATTTATCTAAAACAGGCGGTAGCAAATTATGTGCAATTTTTCGGGAATTATCTAGTGCCTTCGCTGTTAATTCAATAATAGTTGCGGTGATATCTTCAACTTGTGCATCTGATAACTCTGGCGTTTTGAGCAAATGACTGTTTAGAGAAACAATATTCAATTTAGAACTTATATCATCATGTAAATCTTGTGCAATACGTTTCCTCTCCTCTTCTTGCGTGAGAATGACCGCAGACAAAAGCTCTTTTTGATATTGAATTTCTAGATCTTTTTTCTCAAGCTCTTTTTGAATAATTTTCTTTCTTGAAAAATAAAAAAACAAGACCAAAACAATTCCCATTAAGATAAATGTAACGCAACTATAGATAATAATCTCTATTATTTCATTTTCAGCAAGGGTGTTTGGTTTCATAATGCGTTCTTAATTTCGTTGTTTGAAAATCTTCTTTTCCAATCAATCAAAATAATGATTTGATACAAAAGGTACATAAAACTATTCAAAACCCATGGTATTTTATTAAATGCTGCACTCAACGACGTCATTAAATTACCTACTAGAAATAAAATGGTACTTCCTAATAAGTAAATTAAAATCCCTATGTTCACGTAATAAAATTCTTTTTTTTCATTTAATAAATTATAAAAATGAAAACTTGCTAACACAACTAATACAATTGAAGTGATTACAATTTCTAATAAATTAAATCTAAAAAACAAAGTGCTATCATAAGTATATTGTACGCCTAAAATCAATAAAACAACTACTAAACAAGCTGTTACAATTTTATTTTGCGTACCATCTTGTTTTAATATTTGTTTGTAAAAACCACTTAACAAGATGTATTGTCCTATAAAATAAAAATGGGAAAGAAATAAATTACTACTCCTTTGCAGAATTAAAATTTCAGCCCACATTTGAATAATAAAAGAGAGCGCTAGATAAATTGTAAAGATTTTATAAGCCTTAGTTTCTTTAAAAAATTGAGTAGAAAAAAGGATTAAATTAACTATTAAAACAAAATATCCAGTGTATGCGAGAATTTTAATCATTTTTATTGTTGTAATAATGGACTATCAGGATCACACGCGGTTGGGCACGGTCTTGTAAAATCATAAATATCATCTTCACCTTGAGTAACCCCATCAACACCAACAGTAATCATATCAACGTATGTATTTGTTTCTGCATCAAACTTAGTACCTACAATCATTAATTTTTCTACATTATTATCATCAACTCCAATATAAGCTCTTACTGCATCAACACCCTCAGCCAAAACTTCAAGTAAGTCTTCCTTTGGAATTAAAAATGCATTTAATCGATGGTGTTTGTTATAATTACCTTCTTTTTTAGACCAACGTTTGGCCCATTTTTGAGCAGTTTTTAATGAAATTGAATTTGGTTTTTTACTCGTAATACTTTCTTTTGCATTGGTTTCTTTATCCATTATTTTGAAAATTAGGTGGTTTATATTGGTTCGAGAAAAGATAGGCTAAACTAGCGTTTTTTTATTATTTTAACAAAAAGAGTACAACTTTACAACTTACTAAAAAAGCCTAAACTTTTTGAAATTTAGGCTTTTATATGATTCAAATATTTTTTTCGACCAATTTAATTAAAACGGAACATCACTATCGTCATCATCATCATTAAAATTACTACCAAAAGCCTCGTTGGCTGATGGTAAATTTTTAGTAATAAACGGATTATCATCTTGGTTCATACTCGATGGCAAGTCATCATATCCTCCGCTGTAATCTTCTAGATTATCAAATTTACCTAGATGTCCTAAGAATTTTAAACGAACATTTTCGATACTACCATTACGGTGCTTAGCAATCATAATTTCGGCTTGACCTGCCGTTGGCGCTGCCTCGTCATCATCCCATTCATCAATTTTATAATATTCCGGACGGTATAAGAACGATACAATATCGGCATCCTGCTCAATAGCTCCTGATTCACGAAGATCAGAAAGCAAAGGTCTTTTACTTGAACCACGAGTTTCTACGGCACGAGACAATTGAGAAAGTGCAATTACTGGCACATTCAATTCTTTTGCTAAAGCCTTCAAGTTTCGCGAAATTGTCGAGATTTCTTGCTCACGATTTCCTCCACCTTTTCCGCTACCTCCAGCAGTCATTAATTGCAAATAATCGACAATGATAATTCGAATTCCGTGTTGTGAAACCAAACGTCTGGCTTTTGCGCGTAAATCAAAAATCGATAACGAAGGCGTATCATCAATAAAGAGAGGAGCTTTCTCTAAATTTTTAACCTTGGTACTCAACTGCTCCCATTCGTGTTTTTCTAGTTTTCCGGTACGTAATTTTTCTGAAGACAAACCTGTTTCTGAAGATATCAAACGTGTAATCAACTGCACCGATGCCATCTCGAGCGAGAATAAGGCTACTGGCATTTTAAAATCGATTGCCATATTACGAGCCATTGACAATACGAATGCTGTTTTTCCCATCGCAGGCCTCGCAGCAATGATAATTAAATCACTTGGCTGCCAACCAGAAGTTACCTTATCTAATTTGTCAAACCCAGTGGCTACACCACTCAAACCTTCTTGACCAGCAATTTCTTCAATTCGCTTTTTAGCTTGTAAAACCAAACTTTGTGCTGTTTCAGAACTACGTTTGATATTTCCTTGAGTAACTTCGTAGAGTTTAGATTCGGCTCTGTCTAATAAATCAAATACATCTGTGGTTTCATCATATGAATCTTCGATAATTTCAGTTGAAATTCGAATCAAACTACGCTGAATGAATTTTTGCAAAATGATTCGCGAGTGAAATTCAATGTGTGCTGATGATGATATTTTTTGAGTCAGTTGAATTAAATACAAATCGCCACCAGCAAGCTCTAATTTGGCATTCTTTTTTAATTGTGCCGATACAGTAAGCAAATCAATAGGTTGCGTATCAGTAAACAATTGGGTGATTGCTTCAAAAATATGCTTGTGTGCTTCTTTGTAAAAAGCATCTGGTTGCAAAATATCAATAACATCATCTACCCCTTTTTTATCAATCATCATGGCACCAAGTACAGCCTCCTCTAATTCAATAACTTGAGGTTGTAATTTTCCTTTTTCTAGGCTTATAATTGTCGATTTATCAACCTTCACTGGATTGATGTTTCTGAAGTTTTCCATAGCACGAAAGTAACAAAATTAAAAAAAAGATTAAGCCGGAGTTATTACAAATAAATGTTCATAAGTAACTATTTTTTGTTTATAACCCCAAAAAAAACCGTCTCATAGCAGTACGAGACGGTTAGGTAAATATAAGTTTGGAGTGCTTATTCCTTGTACTCTCCCATTTTGCTGTATTTCTCCATTCTTTGCGCAATTAAATCAGCTGTTGATAAGTCTTTCAGCTCATTATAACCTTTCAAGATGTATTGTTCTACGGTTTTAAATGTAGTTTCTCTGTCGTAGTGCGCTCCTCCAAGAGGTTCTGGAATAATATCGTCAACTAATTTTTGTTTTTTCATATCAGCTGATGTCAATTTCAAAGCCTCAGCAGCTTGTTCTTTGTACTCCCAACTTTTCCATAAGATTGAAGAACAAGATTCAGGTGAAATAACAGAGTACCAAGTGTTTTCCATCATGTAAACTCTATCTCCTACTCCTATTCCTAGTGCACCACCTGATGCTCCTTCACCTACAATTACAGTAATGATTGGCACTTTCAAGTTAACCATCTCAAAAATGTTTCTCGCAATAGCTTCTCCTTGTCCACGCTCTTCAGCCTCAAGACCTGGATAAGCACCGGGAGTATCAATAAGAGTAACAACAGGAATACCAAATTTTTCAGCCATTTTCATCAAGCGCAATGCTTTTCTGTATCCTTCAGGATTTGCCATCCCGAAATTACGAAACTGACGCATTTTAGTATTGATCCCTTTTTGTTGACCAACAAACATAAATGATTGCCCGTTTATTTGGCCTAAACCACCTATCATGGCTTTATCATCTTTAAATGCTCTATCCCCAAAAAGTTCCAAAAATGTACCCTTAGTAAGATTAGTAATATGCTCTAAAACATAAGGTCTACTTGGGTGTCTCGAAAGCTGAACTCGTTGCCAAGCCGTAAGATTTTTGTAAATATTTTTTTTGGTTTCTTCTAGTTTTTTATTGATTTGTTTGCAGGTATTTGTAACGTCTACATCTGATTCTTCACCAATAATAAGACATTTCTCTAACTGCTCTTCTAACTCTTTTATAGGAAGCTCAAAATCTAAATATTCCATAGGATTTTTGCGTTTTTGTTTTTATTTCGAACCGCAAATATAAAATTTTAAATCGTTCGAAAAGGTAATTATTGTGTTAATGTGTATTTTTTTGACTGATTTGAACGGGTTTCTATTCCTTTATTTTTGCTTTTTGATAATGTTTAATTACCCCATTTAACAAAACGGTAAGCACTATAATCACGGCACCAACATAAAATTCGAAACTCATTTTTTCTTTTCCTCCCAAAATAAAATAAGCTAAGACAATTCCGTAAACAGGTTCTAAATTGGTAGTTAGCATAACCGTGTAAGGAGTAAGTTTTTGCATTACTTTGACCGACGCTGTAAAAGCATAGGCCGTACAAACTGAGGCCAAAACTAAAATTAACACCCAATTTTTCGCAGTCAAAGTAAAAAAGTCAGCAGTAAAAACGCCTTGGTACAACAAATAGATCGAAATAAAGAAAACGCCAGCAACAAATTCATAAAACGAAATTACAGCGGGATCGTGCTTGGCAATCAACTTTCCGTTCATTAAAGTAAATAAAACGCCCAATACAATTGAAGCTAAAGCAAACAACATTCCGTTGATATAATTTACCTCAACTTGCATGATTAAAGCCAAACCAGCGATAATTATTAGTCCAAAAAACACCTCGTACCAAAGTACTTTACGGCCATAAAAAAGAGGTTCCAGTAAGGAGGCAAAAAAGGCTCCCAAAGAAAATACAGAAAGTGTAATGGACACGTTTGAAACTTTTATAGCTTGAAAAAAGAAAATCCAATGTAAAGCAATAAGCAATCCAACAAAAAGTAGTTTGAAGAAAGATCGCAAAGGTACGCGAAACGATTTTTTTGTAGCTACAATAAAAAGTGCCAAAAACAATCCGGCAAAAAACATTCTGAACCAAACCAAAGCATCCGATTGAATGGTAATCAATGCGCCTAAAATGGCAGTAAAACCCCAAATAAATACAATTAAATGAAGGTTTAAGTAACTTTTTAAATTATCGTTTTGCATTTCGTAATAAGTAAATGGCTAAAATTCCAAAAGCAATATTTGGCAACCAAACGGCTAATAAAGGCGGTATACTCGATTTTTCGGCAAGTACACCAAATATTTTATCAAAAAACACAAAGGCAAATGCTAGTGCAATTCCAATAGCCAAATTGGTTCCCATACCGCCTCTGCGTTTCATTGACGAAACCGCAACCGCGATAATGGTTAGGATAAAAGCTGAAACAGGAATACTATATTTTTTGTACAACACCACCAAATACACATTGATATTTGATGATCCACGTTCTCGTTCTTTGGCAATAAAAGCGTTTAATTTACCCAAATTTAGGGTCTCTGCAATATAAACTACAGGTGTCAAATCTTCTAAATCAAATGCAAAAGTTGCTTTTTTTTCAGGTAACTTCACGATAACATCACTTAGTTTCCCTACCGTTCTTTTTGTATAATCATATAAAGTATATGTACTGTCCTTTGGGTTCCAAGTGATTCTTGTTGCGGTTATTTTGTGCTGCAACTTATCATTCTTAAATTTTTCAAGTGTAAAATTGTAGGCTGTTTTGGTTTCGGTATTAAAGCTGTTCACATAAATAAACTCATTGTCATTTAATTGGCGGTAAACATCTGTATTATCGCCACGCATGGCTTCTTTACCATTTCCTTTTAAGTAAGTGTACCTGAAATTATTAAAACCTTCACTTGCTGACGGCACTACGTAAAAACCCATCAACAAGACAAAAACCGAAACAATAGAAGCCCCGATCAAATACGGTCGTAAAAAACGAGTAAATGATATCCCAGAGCTCAAAATAGCAATAATCTCAGTATCATTAGCCAATTTTGACGTAAACCAAATCACCGACAAAAACAAAAAGATAGGAAACAGCGAATTAGCAAAGTACACTGTAAAATTATAATAGTACAAGGCTATTTCTGCAAAAGGAACTTTGTTTTCAAGTAACTTATTAATCTTTTCAGATACGTCAACCACGATTCCGATTGGGATAAACAACAATAACATGACCACAAACGTGGCCAAATATCTTTTCAGGATGTACTTGTCTATTATTGTAAGCATAATTTAAATTATGAATTATGAATTATAAATTATGAACTACACGACAATTCATAATTTATAATTCATAATTAATTTATAGTCGTTGACTCATGTTTTTCACCATCATTTCTTTCCATGGCTTGAAATCGCCGGCTAAAATATGCTTTCTGGCCTCACGAACCAACCACATATAAAAACCAAGATTGTGTATTGTAGCAATTTGTTTACCCAAGTATTCATTGGCAGCAAACAAATGACGCAAATACGCTTTGGTATACTCCGTATCCACGAAAGTGATTCCCATTTCGTCAAGTGGCGAAAAATCGGCTTCCCATTTTTTATTTTTAATATTGATGGTACCGTTAGTTGTAAACAACATTCCGTTTCTGGCGTTACGAGTAGGCATCACACAGTCGAACATATCAACACCTAACGCAATATTTTCTAGAATATTAATTGGCGTTCCTACACCCATTAAGTAGCGGGGTTTGTCTTCAGGTAAAATTTCGCAAACTACCTCGGTCATGGCATACATTTCCTCGGCAGGTTCCCCTACTGATAAACCTCCAATGGCATTTCCTTGCTGATTTGAATTGGCGATATACTCTGCAGATTGCATGCGTAAATCTTTATACGTACTACCTTGAACAATTGGGAAAAAAGTTTGCTCGTACCCGTATTTAAAAGGCAATTTATCCAAATGACTGATACATCTATCCAACCACCTGTGCGTCATTTTCATAGAGCGTTGAGCGTAGCGGTAATCACAAGGATAAGGAGTACACTCATCAAAAGCCATGATAATATCAGCACCAATGGTACGCTGAATTTCCATTACATTCTCAGGTGTAAAAAAGTGGTACGAACCGTCAATATGCGATTTAAACTTCACACCCTCTTCTTTAATTTTACGATTTGCTGAAAGTGAATAGACTTGGTATCCGCCTGAATCGGTCAAAATATTACGGTCCCAATTCATAAATTTATGCAATCCGCCTGCTTTTTCGAGAATTTCAGTCTGCGGACGCAGGTATAAGTGATAGGTATTTCCCAGAATAATATCCGGATTGATATCGTTTTTTAATTCACGTTGATGTACTCCTTTTACAGAGGCTACGGTACCTACAGGCATAAAAATTGGGGTCTCAATCACCCCATGATCAGTAGTTATACTTCCCGCTCTAGCTTTGGATAGCGGATCTTTTTTTAATAAATCAAATTTCATCTGGTACTTCTATTTTTTCAGTCGCCTAAACCTTCCACAAAGACTTTCTTTAACAAAATCAGCCTGCGTAACGCCTTTCGTGCGAACCTATTTCACCCGTTTGTTCGGCTGGCAAAGATAGGTTAAATAGAAATCCACATCAAAAAAAATATTTCAAGCCATTTGTTCTCATTTAATCACCTTCAACAACAACTAGTGCTGCGCTTTTTGTGGGCGTAACCCTATTTCACTAGCGTTACATTAGGGTCGGGCTTTGCACTATATCTTTATTTTTCGATCCATAAATCGAAAAACAAAGGATGCCGCTACAATCCCTTACGCTGAAGTGCATCGATAGTGGTTGTTTTTTTTAATTGTTAAAGCAGTTTTGGTTATTCAGCAACCTACTTAAATAAAAACAATAAAACGTCTTACCGACTAGAGTGCTAAAACATACTGTAACTAACTTTCTTTACTTAAAATCAAGTTTCATCAAATGCGCTGTGATTAAAGAAATAATTCATCTCATTATTTTTAATAACGCATATAAAATTTTAAAATCTTCAAAATAAATATTATTTTAGCATATGATTTTAGTACAAAAAAACTTGTTTATAATTTCATAGGCGGTCAAGGCCTTCCTAAAAAAATCCTAAATAAAAAAGCTTATGAAACATAGTAACGATTTTTTTGTGGTAGGAGTTGGTGCCTCAGCAGGTGGACTTGATGCAGTTCAACATTTTTTTGATAATATTCCGCAAAGCGAAAATGTAGCCTACATAATCATTCAACATTTATCTCCTGATTTTAAAAGTTTGATGCCTGAATTATTGGCAAAACATACTGGATTAAACATTTATACTGCCGAAGAGGGACAACAGATAAAACCCAATTGCATTTACCTAAATCAAAGAAACAAGAATATTGGAATCGAAAACAACAAGTTCATTCTTTTAGATAAAGCGCCAAAAAATCATTTAAACCTCCCAATTGACATTCTTTTTCATATGCTAGGCGAATCATATAAAGAAAAGGCGATTGGCGTGATTTTATCCGGCACAGGATCAGATGGTTCTAGAGGAATAAAAACTATAAAAGAGGCTGGCGGTACTATACTTGTTCAAGAACCTAGATCTGCTCAATTCGATGGAATGCCAAATTCTGCAATATTGACGAACCTTGCTGACTTTATAATGCCACCCCAAGAATTAGCTCAAAAAGTAGTGCAATTTACCCAAAAAAATACAGGCAATAGCATTCAAGGAGATATTTACGAAAAAAACGAAAATGCTTTTCAAGAAATACTATCCGTAATTTACAAGCATACAGGAGTTAATTTTAAAAAATACAAAGTTAACACCTTGCTGCGAAGGCTAGAAAGAAGAATGAATTTGCACAACATTAACTCTTTTGAAGAATATCTAAAACTTATAAAAACTGACACTCAAGAAATTGCAGCGATCAATCAAGAATTTTTAATTGGTGTAACTTGTTTTTTTCGAGATAAAGAAGCTTATGAAATTGTTGAAAAAACAGTAATTCCCGCTATTTGTAATCTCAAAAACAATCAAAACAACATTCGCATATGGATTCCAGCTTGTTCCAGCGGAGAAGAAGTTTACTCTATTGCGATGCTTTTTGAAGATTACATACGAAAGAACAAACTACCTATTGATTATAAAATTTTCGCCACAGATATTGATCGCAAAGCAATTCGCAGAGCAAGCCTAGGGTGTTATTCTGTAAACAATAGTTCTGAAATAAAAAAAGAGTTCCTACAAGATTACTTTGTAAAAACAGGTGAAAAAATCCAAATAATCAAACGTATTCGCGAAAAAATTGTTTTTTCCTACCATGACGTTATCAAAGATCCACCTTTTATTAAAGTAGATTTGATTTCATGTCGAAATCTACTCATTTACTTTTCTACTGCAACACAAAAAACAGTTTTGTCAAGTTTTCAATTTGCGCTGAACAAGGACGGTTTTTTATTCTTAGGCAGTAGCGAATCATTAGGGACTCTAAGTACTCTATTTACAGTACATGATCAAAAAAATAAAATCTTTCAAAGTATGTTTGAAAACAGACGACTCAATAAAGAGGATGATACCGACGAAAACTTATATCATATCAGTGCTGGAACAGCACAATATTTGGTAAGCCAAAATAACCAGATTGTAACCCATAAAAAACAAAATGAACTCTTTTACTACAAATATCTGAGTAAAAAACATGCTCCTGTAACTGTATTTGTTGACAAAGAGTTTAACGTGCAATTCATTTTGGGTGAATTCAAGAAATGGTTCCGTCAAACAGATGGTATTTTTTCTAACAATCTTTTAAACATGGTCGAACAAGAACTTGCTACTATTATTCGTAATGGGGTGCGAAGGGTTATTGAAACAAATAACTCCCTCAGCATCAAAAATCTTGTTTACCACATTGATGAAAATCAAATTACAACCGACTTGTATTTTGAAGCGGTGCAAGATAATGAAGGCGATAACCATTTGTATTTAGTGCAATTTGACCTAGGTACCAAAGACCAATCTGAAGAGAAAATAGTTTTAACTAATGAAGATATTTCTAATTTTTCAAAACAACGTATTGCGGACCTAGAACTTGACCTAAAAGTAAATAGAGCTGAATTACAGAACGTTGTAGAGGAGCTTGAAACTAGTAATGAAGAACTTCAAAGTTCAAATGAAGAGTTAATGTCGTCAAATGAAGAGTTACAAAGCTCTAATGAAGAATTACAGTCTGTAAATGAAGAATTGTACACTGTAAACTCTGAATTTCAAGAAAAAAACAAAGAATTAGAAAACCTCAACAACGACGTCAATAATTTGCTAAACAGTACTGAAATTGGCACTCTTTTTCTTGATACACAACTAAATATCCGCAAGTTTACACCGGCAGTAAAACGTTTATTTCATCTTGAAGAGAGCGATATTGGCAGATCAGTTTTTAGTTTTGCATCCGAGTTTGACACCGCAATACAAAAATCCATTCTTGCTGACGCAAAAAGTGCATTAAATCAACTCATTACCGTAGAGAAAGAAGTACAAGATACAAAAGGGAATTGGTACTTAAAACGTATTAGTCCTTTTATAACTATCGATAAAAAAATTGATGGTGTAGTGATTACTTTTGTTGGAATCAATAACTTGAAAAAGGTTAAATCCGAACTCTCCGCTACCGAGGCACGCCTAGAAACTGCATTATTAGCAGGAAATATGGCTTGGTGGGAAATAAAATCAACTGCAAACGATCTATTTTTTACCAAATCTTGGGCAGAAATGCTCGGATTTAATCAAGATGAAGTTAAAAGTTATAATGATTTATTAGAGCTTATCCATCCTGACGACCGCACAGCTACTACCAAAGCATTACAGCAACATTTAAAAGGAAAATCAATCAATTATGACTGCCAATATCGCATAAAAAACAATACTGGAAAGTACCAATGGTTTCAAGACATTGGAAAAATAGTAGTAAAAAATGCTACCGAAATCATCATTTCTGGAGTCGTGGTTGATATTACAGTAAAAAAACAGATCGAATTAGAACTTTTTACGGCTTTAAGAAATGCTGAAACGGCGAATATTTATAAAAATCAGTTTTTAGCCAACATGAGCCATGAAATTCGAACCCCAATGAATGGCTTGGTTGGTTTTGCTACACTTTTAGGTAGTGAAGAATTAGATAGTGATACTAAAAGTCAGTACGTATCAATAATTGAAAGCTGCTCCAATCAGCTTTTAAATTTGATTAATGACATCATTGACGTAGCTAAAATTGAAGCAGGGGAACTAAATATCGAGTTAGAAGATTGTGACGTTAACAAGATATTTAATGAACTAGAAATCACTTTTAATAATTTACAAGGACAAAAAGAAAAAGAACATATACAACTCGTAAAAAAAGTAAACAATCCCCAAAAAGAATTAATCATTCTTACTGATGGCGCACGCTTAAAACAAGTATTGACTAATTTAATAAGTAATGCTCTTAAATTTACAAGCGAAGGAAGCATCGAATTTGGATATGAAGTCAATGATCACTCGATTAAATTTACAGTAACAGACACTGGAATTGGAATGGCGCAAGATAAGTTGGACCTTATTTTTGAACGTTTTCAGCAAGTAGAACATGATACTAAAATAAGGTATGATGGTACTGGTTTAGGGCTAACCATTTCAAAAGGAATTGTTCATTTGTTGGGAGGCGAAATTGTGGTGAACTCACAGTTTGGCAAAGGAAGCACTTTTGCCTTTGAAATACCGTACCGACCCGCATTAGCAAAAGCAGATGGGCAAAATAGCGATTTGCATGTTAAAAAACCACTTTTTGAAGGCAAAAAAATCTTAGTTGTTGAAGATGAATTAAATAATCAATTATACTTAAAAGCCATTCTTAAAGAGTTTCCTTTACATGTTTTATGGGCTAAAAATGGTTTAGAGGCCGTTACTATTTTTAAGAAAGAAAGTAATATTGCCCTTGTTTTAATGGATATCAGAATGCCACTATTAGATGGTTATCAAGCCACTAAAATGTTACTAGACTTAAAACCAAACACAAAGGTTATTGCTCAAACCGCAAACGCCATGTCAGGCGATAAAGAAAAATATCTTGACATAGGTTTTGTAGATTATGTGCCCAAACCAATCTCAAAAGAAAAATTAATTGAAACTCTTGGTAAATGGATAAATTAACTGTAATTTTTGCGCTTTAGCTCATTATGATACATTCTTGGTTCTTATTTAGCTACGCTGTGGCTTGAGTTCAATTTCATAAACTCCAAAATTTCTCCAAATCTAGCGCTCCAAGGTTTAAAATATTGTACTACCATAGGAACATGCTTTTTCCTCAAACGAATGGTTTGCACTTCAGGCTGAAAAACTTTGATGGCTTTCTCAAAACGTTGGGTTCCCTCAATAATAGAGGGATAGGTTTTTGTACCAACATACAATAAAACTGGCGGCGTTTGGGCATTAACATAATAAATTGGCGAAGCTGCTTTCCATTGCTCAGGATCGGAAGTCCAAGTTGCC
Organism: uncultured Flavobacterium sp.; assembly: GCA_964566045.1. GTDB lineage: Bacteria > Bacteroidota > Bacteroidia > Flavobacteriales > Flavobacteriaceae > Flavobacterium. The sequence goes on along the minus strand of CAZMHK010000030.1, from coordinate 5,618 downwards.
AAATAATCGTCTTGATTGGTAGGAGGATATTTTTCGAGATAGTTTTTCATATCGAGTCATGCCGCATCGTTTAAAATGATTCCAGCAACACTCTTAGGTTGTACACCATATTTAGGATTCATAACCGCCAAAGCACCGAGATGTGCGCCTGCAGAATGTCCGGTTACAAAAATTTGGTTCGTATCACCGTTGTATTGACCAATATTCTTCTTAGTCCACTCAATCACAGTTGCAATTTGCTGTGCCATTACGTCGTAATTTACGGCAGGACTCAAGCTATAATCTGGTATAACGGTGATAATTCCCCTTTTGGCAAAATTACGTCCTAATAAATTATAAGTTTCCTTACGCCCGCTATTCCAATTTCCACCATGCACAAAAATCAAAACTTTAGCGCCAGCTTTATTTACTATTCGAGGAACAAAAATGTTTAGCTTCGGCGCTGTGCTTGCATTTTCAACCGTAGTTGGTTGGTAAACGATATTAGTAGTCTTTTTGGAGGCACAACTCGTTATCAGCAAAACCGATATTAAAACAGTAGAGATTTTAAACAAACGCATCATGTATTTTTTTTACGAATATACTATTTATAAAATTCATAGACATAAGCAAGTCTCTAAAATTGACCCAACAATGCCTGTAGATTTAAAGTTATTTTCCCCTTTGGCACAATGTAAATCAAAAAAACGGTCCATATCAAGGATACCAACCGTTTTTTATGATGCTTTTGATTAACAAATGATTTTCAAATTAAAAGTATTTAGATTAATTGAACTGCGTTGTCACATACTCAACTAAACTTTGATCTGACATTTTATTCGAAGTACTTTCAGTAGCTACTACATTTTTGTACTGTGGAGTTTCACTTAAAAAATTTATGAATTGCTCCTGAGCAGTTCCTGTTCCTGTTACGTGCAATTCATCTACGTTTTGCATGTGAGCAGCAATGCTTTTAAAAAGTTTACGCAGCTCATCTCTCTCGGCATTGTTAGCAGCATTTTCACTGGTATTGTGACCTTGTCCGTCAACGGTTTCATGACCAAGTACTAAAAAATCTCCGGAATCTACATTTTCTCTTCCTACAATGGTAGCGTGATGGGAATCCATCCACACTCCAAATTGCTTTTTGCTGTTCTGTGACATGATTGTTTGTTTAAGTTATAATACTTTTTGTTTCAGCTTTATTTTGCTGATTATAAGCATTCAGATAAAGGTAACCCATCTATTTTTAATAAAGTTGTATTTAACAAAGTCTTATGCTCTCTAAATATTGAACTCCAAATTCTTGGTTCATAAAAACAGTTCTAAAAAATTCAATTTTAAAACCGTAAACTTGCTAATTAGTTGTCAAACCAAATACCATATTTTTATTGGTACTTCAGTAACGCAGCAACAAACAAGACTCCAGAAACGGGAATTATTTGTATCTTTACTAGCTCATTAAAAAACTACTAATTGTACGATGTACGACTCACTTATACGGTATATCCAAAGCAGAGCTGCAATAGAAAAAGAACAATTGGATCTCATTTGTTCCCATTTTTCTGCTTTAAAAACAAACCGAAATGAAATTTTAGTATGCTACGACGAAATTTGCCAACACTATTATTTTGTAAACAAAGGATGCATTCGCCTTTTTACCATCAATAAAGAAGGAATAGAAACCTCTCGTTTTTTTGCTTTTGAAGGAAGTTTCGGAACGGCATTGCCTAGTTTTATTGATCAAAAACCAACTTTTGAGTACTTACAAACCATAGAAAAATCGGATTTACTTGTTATTTCTAGAGCTGATTTTTATCAATTAGTAGACACCATTCCTGCTTTTGCAATGATTTATAGAGAAATTTTAGAGCTTGGTTTTATAACTGCTCAAAAGCGAATCTATGGCTTTCAAGGATTTAATGCTTTAGAGAAAGTGCAATGGATTATTGCTAATCAACCTCAATTTTTATTACGAGTATCCAATAAAATGGCTGCCTCCTATTTAGGCATTACGCCATCAACATTAAGCCGCATCAAATCTAAACTTTAAAAAACGTTGACATAGGACAATCTTTAGAACGCTTCTCATTTTTAATTTTGACAAAAAATTAATTATGAAAACAACCGCTTTTGTATATGTGCTGTTAATCCCAATCTTTGCAGCAGCACAAAACAAATCGCCAACTAACCCTACGGGTAACCAACTGCCTTTGCAGCAGGAACAACAGTTCACTAAAACAGTTACACAATTAACATTGAAAGCGGCCGTTGCCATTACTGAAAATGCAAGAACAGCTGCAGCGGGTTTACAAAAAAATATCACTATTGCTATCCTTGACCATTCAGGACAAATCCTGATGATTACTCGAGGTGAAGAGGTTGGCCCACACAATACCGAAGCCGCAAGACGAAAAGCGTACACGGCACTATCAACTAAAACGCCCACATTATTACTTTCTAGAAATGCCCGAAACAATCCCGATACGCAAAATTTAGCAACACTTCCTGAACTGTTATTATTGGCAGGCGGCTATCCGCTTTGGTACAACGGGCAAGTCATAGGAAGCATCGGAATTGCCGGCGGAGGAAGTCCAGAAAATGACGATTTCATCGCTAAATCAGGAGCGCTACCAAGTGCTCAAATCACTACATATTAATTCTCATAAAAATAAAAAAAAATGAAAAATTTACTTTTTAGTTTTCTATTTCTAGTTGCAGCAACTGCAGCCTATGCGCAAAATAACAGCTATCAACTATCTAGTCATATCCTAGACATTTCAACAGGAAATCCCGCAATAGGTGTTCCAGTAGTATTAGAAAAATACGATGAACCTACAAAAGTTTGGTCGTATGTGACTGAGAAAATTACGGATAAAAACGGACGTATTACCGATTTTTTACCTAACAAAGAAAGCAACAACGGAATCTATAAACTTCGATTTTTAATCGACGATTATTTTAAAACTAAAAAAACAGCAAGTTTTTATCCTTTTATTGAAGTGGTATTCCAAATCAAAGATGCAAACCATTACCACGTTCCTATCACCCTTTCAAGCTTTGGTTATTCCACGTATCGTGGCAACTAAGTGTAAGAAGCAGGATTAATATCTTTAGTAGTATTTAAAAATTTCAAACGCTACTTTTAGGTCTGAATAAAATGTTAACTGTAAAGCTTTATTTTTGTATCAATAAAATCTAGATTCGAAACAAAAATAATCTCAATGGAAATAGCTCAAATTATTAAAGAAAAAAGAGGAACCTTAATTGACGTGCGCTCTTATGCAGAATTTACTGGAGGTCATGTCGCAGGATCTTTAAATATCCCGCTTGAAGAAATACCACACAGAATACAGGAAATTCAAGAACTTAAAACACCTTTAATTTTATTTTGTGCCTCTGGTAACAGAAGCGGTCAAGCACAAGTATTCCTCACTGCGCAGGGAATTGAATGTTATAACGGAGGTTCTTGGCTGGATGTTAATTTTATGCAAGCACAAGCTGAGTAACTGCTAACAAGAACATTAAATTATATAAAATTATATGATGGAAAAAGCCCGCTACTTGCGGGCTTTCTTGTACTATGTTGAAACGTCTCAATCAAATTTTTGAAGTATAAAACGACTTAGTCATTCAAAGCTGGATAATCAGTATATCCTTTTACCGTATCGGTGTAAAATGTAGTGGGATCAGGTGTGTTCAAAGGAGCATCAGTTTCATAACGAGCGACTAAATCAGGATTGGCAATAAAAGGAACGCCGTAAGCAACCAAATCAGCATCACCATCTTCCAAAACTTTAATACCTGTTTCCTTATTGAAACCTTTGTTAATTATCAAAGTTCCTTTGTACAAGGGTCTGAAATGTTTCGCTACTTGAGTTACTGCAAAAGGCACTTCAGAAACATCTGTAAAAGGCTCCGTTAAATGAACATACGCTAATCCGTAGTCATTCAACTTGTTGATAATGTATTCGTAGGTAGGAATTGTTTCTTCATCCAACATCATTCCTTGCGCATTGTGCAAGGATGGATTCAAACGCACTCCCACTTTTGAATAATCGATAACTTCTTTCAAAGCATCTAAAATGTCGAAAAGGATTTTTGATTTGTTTTCAATAGATCCGCCGTATGCATCGGTACGATGATTGGAATAACCGTTAAAAAACTGTTGCAACAAATAGCCATTAGCAGCATGCAATTCAACACCATCAAATCCTGCAGCAATTGCATTTTTAGCTCCATTTTTGAAATCTAAAACAGTTTGTTTGATGTCCTCGATTGTCATTTCTTTTGGCACTACCGTATCTTGAAAACCATCTTTGGTGTACGCTTGCGCAAAAGGATTCAATGCCGACGGAGCATGCGGCAATTCACCGTTGTGCAAATCAGGATGCGACATACGACCTGTATGCCACAATTGTGCAAAAATAGTCCCGCCTTTTTCGTGCACCGCTTTGGTAACCAGCTTCCACCCTTCGGTTTGCGCTTCACTATAAATTCCTGGTACATTAATAAAACCTACTGCTTTAGTACTTACAAAAGTTCCCTCAGAAACTATTAAACCTGCTGTTGCTCTTTGTGCATAATATTCTGCTGTTAGAGCTGTAGGAACGTTTCCTTCGTTATTAGAACGACTACGAGTCATAGGCGCCATCACTATTCGGTTTTTTAAAACACTATTTCCTAAAGTGTAAGGCTGAAATAAAATTGATTTACTCATTTGATTTATTTTTTAGATAATTAAAACCGCAACTACATAAATTGAAACCATGCAGTAAAACGGTCAGTAAAAGAAGAGATTAAACAGGCATACCTTTTTTTCTTAATGCAAGTCTGTTCAGGTACAAGTTTTATCTAATTTATTTATGGTGCAAAGGTAAAACGCAACTGCAACTCATTTCGTTGACCTAGGACAAGAAACGAGTTTGAAATAAAAAATTTTAGCTACTAATTTTTCTCCGTACCCTACTCAGCGTAGCCGGAGTGCATCCCAAATAAGAAGCAATCATGTGTTGCGGAACTCTTTGAACGATGTTTGGATAACGATGAAGCAATTGAATGTATTTCTCCTCTACGGTTGCGGTCAGCACACTGTTAATGCGCTCTTGATTGGCAACGTAGGCATTTTGCAAAAGCAACCGCTGGTATCTTTCAAATAAAGGCACTTGCTCCATCAAAGCCTCACGAGTGGCTGAAGTTTGCAATAATACCTCTGAATCCTCAAGCGCCTGAATCGTGTAAATAGAATTGCTTTGCGTCAAAAAACTAGCTAAATCAGTAATCCACCAGCCTTCAACTGCAAATTGCATCGTGTGTTCATTACCTTTTTCATCGACATAAAAGGATCGAAGCACTCCTTTTTCAACAAAAATATTATACTGGCAAAATCCGCCAGAAACTTGTAGCATTTCTTTTTTTAACACCTTCTTCGGCACAAAATAAGTTTTACACAACTCGAGTTCTGCTTCACTCAAAGCTACCTTTTCTTGAATACTTTTAAACAATTGATCAAACATGTTTGCAAGTTACAAAATAGTGCAAAAACAGTAGCGTAGTATTTACAACTAATAATAATTCAACCTTGATAACTAATGATAAATCTAAAAATGGAACCTTATATTAATCAAATTATCTGATTA